>JBCCHH010000224.1:0-3944 GCA_039028855.1 Pseudomonadota bacterium
CTGGCGGCCACATACATGCTCGTGGAGCGAACCCACGTACACTGGATGCTGTGCTGCAAAAGCTCGAACAGTCCGGTGCCAAAATCAGCACGGACGAGAATGGTATCGAACTCGATATGCAGGGCAGGCGGCCCCAAGCCGTGGATATTTCGACCGCGCCGTATCCGGGTTTTCCGACCGATATGCAGGCGCAGTTCACGGCCTTAAATGCGATTGCCGAAGGCACCGGCATCGTGCATGAAAACGTGTTCGAGAACCGTTTTATGCATGTGCTCGAACTGCAGCGACTCGGTGCCGATGTGCGGCTCGAGAGCAATACCGCCATCATCCGCGGGGTTGAGCAACTCACCGGCGCGCCGCTGATGGCAACGGATTTACGCGCCTCCGCCGGCCTCGTGCTGGCCGGGCTGGTGGCCAAAGGCAGCACGATCATCGACCGCGTCTATCACATCGACCGCGGCTATGAAAACATCGAAGAAAAGCTAGGCCAGCTTGGCGCCCGCATTCGACGCTTGCCTGCAGCTTAAGAATCAAAAAACCTGAAAACAAGTTAACCGCAGATTACGCAGACGCTCGCAGATTAAAAGCAAAAAATGTTAAGGAGCCTCTGATCAAGTCTGCGCGGAGCGCGTTTCAGTTGGACAGGCCACAGATCGTGTGGGCCGACGCGAGTGACAGCAGCCATAGCTACGGCCAGCGACGCCGTGCGTGATGCGGCTTCTCGAGCGAAACCCTTAAAGGGACGCGACTTTGCGGGTTCTGCCGCTCGTTTGTGCTCGCTTATTTGGAAATAACCAAACCCTACTCGCCCAAGCCAAACCGGTGCCTCGCGCAAGGCGGCCGTCGTGCCCACAAAGACTTGTTCAGAGGCTCTTTCACTGGCGAATGAGCAGTATTGCCGTGCAGATAGCGTAAGAATGTAGCTTGAACTGCGCGTTTGCTCGCGTCGCGTGTACAGAACAAGTCTTATGGCTTTGCTTATTTACTCTGCGATATCTGCGGTTACAAAGGTTTTATCCAGCACCCATTTCCTGCAGCGCCAGTTTGGCCCGTTCGCCAATCTGGCTTTGTGACTGAGCAGCCACGCGGTAGTGCTCAACGGCAGCCGAACGGTTGCCGGCAGCCCGTTCGACATTGCCGAGGAAGTAGTAGCCGGTGGCCGTAGGTATCAGCTCATTGCTGGCGGTTAAATCCTGTCGCGCGCCGTCCAGCTTGCCGAGCTCTTCGCGCACCATGCCGCGGCGCAGGTGATGATAGAACCAGCCCGAGTTATGCCGAAGTGCCTGGCCATAGGCGCGCTCGGCCTGTGCATAGTTGGACTGACTGGCCAGCGCGTCGCCCTTCAGACCATGAAACAATGCTTCTTCGGGTTCAATCCGGATGGCTTGCTCGGCTTTTTGCAGCGCCAGCGCTGCGTTATCCTCAGAAAGTGCCTTGCGGCCTTCATCAAAGGCTTCATAGGCAGGCTGCGCGCGCTTGAGGCGGGCGATCATTTGCTGGTAGCGCTCGCGGCCGATTTCCCCGCTATCGCCTAATTCGGCTAATAAATTACGATTATTTTCAACGCGTTCCTGGCTCGGAGGATGTGAGGAAAACAGCACATCGAAGGCGTTGGCTCTACGGCCTTCGGACAGCCGCACGAAGGTTTCCTGCAGATCGACCGCGCCACGCGGGTTGTAGCCGGCGCGTTGCATGTAGCGCATGCCGTACAGATCAGATTCGCGTTCGGCTTCGCGCGAATAGCCCTGGCTGATTAACTGCGCGCCGAGCGAGCCACCGAGCATGGCAGCCTGAGTGTAGCCGGCATCTTCGGTTGCAGCGCCGACTGCAATGGTACCGACCACGACCGCGCCTTGCAGCAGGGTCGAGCGCGACTGCTGCTGTGCACCATGACTTGCAGCCGAATGCACGATTTCATGCCCAAGTACGGCCGCGAGCTCGGCCTCGCTCTGCATTTCGGTCAACAGGCCTCGATTGATCGAAATCTTGCCGCCAGGTAGAGCCCAGGCATTCGGCACTGAGTCGTTGATGACGTTGAATTCATACGGCAGCTCACGATCGGCCACCGCCGCCAGACGCTGGCCGACGCGTTGAACGTATGCGACCAGTTCAGGATCGAGGTTAAAGTCGCCGCCCTGCTGTTGGCGCAGCGGCGCGTACTGCTGCTGACCGACCTGCAGCTCCCATTGCTCGCCCATCATGTTCAGACTGCGTTCGCCCGTGACTGGATTGACCGAGCAGCCCGCCATGAGTGCAAGCATCAGCGGCGCGATGCTGCATCGTATGATCTGTTTCATCGTATTCACTCCCTGCGTTTACTTTGAGGACTCATTTAGACCCCGATTCTACCGCAAGATTTTTTTCGGCCTGATTATCCTCAATTACAGTTAAATTCACTGCTGGCGGCAAATGCATTGCGGTCAAACTGCCAGTTCGTCAGGCGCATTTCGATCACATGGTCATCATCGTCATGCCGGACCTTGACCGGCAAGCCATTCAGTGCAGGTGCATGCCAGGCGTAATAGTTACGACTTGAGCCTTCGCGCCGGAAGCGATAGAACTGAATGGTGTCAAAACAGCGTTCGCCGATTTCGATTCGCGACCGATCGATCAGCCGAATGAATTGTCGTTCGACTTCATCGCGTTCGACGATGTCAAATGGCCATGATTCGGCATCGGGCTCGCTCGCAAGCATGCCCATAGCCAATCGCAGGGTGAGCGGGTCGAGCGTGTTCGGAGTCAGTGGAATGGTCAAATCGCCCTCATGCGTGTCGCTGCTTGACTGCAGGTTCGGCCAGTCGTAGCGGTGCTGCCAGTGCCGATCCGATCCGGGCTCGCGCGAGTCCATACGATAAAACAGCGGTCGAATTCGGCCATCGTGAATTTCGAATATGGCCACCTCGAGCGTTGAAATGCCGAGCAGCCGAACCAGCCAGTCGGTCGCTTCAGACTCGAGCCGGTAGCGCCAAAGCGAGTCATCGTTTGGGTCTTGCGACAGCGTGGCGGTCAGCTTGCCGATTTTTTTGCCGTTGCGCCGCACTTTGTATTCGGCGCGGTAGGGAATCAGGCGATTTTCAGCGGCAACAGCGGCAGGCTCGGGCTGCGCGCTAATTGCAGTCTGTGTCAGCCAGCAGGCGCCCAGCATCGTCAAAGTCACGATCCAGCAGTAGATGTTTGGGCGTAGTGTCATACTGTCTTAAGACCGTGGTTTGCGCTAATAGTGCCAAGCTGGATGGATATAGACGGTGCTCCTGAATCAGCACGCGGGCGGCCAGCGTGTCGGCCGTGTCGCCAGGCTCAATCGGCACTTCAGCCTGTGCGATGACCGGGCCGGCATCGAGTTCGGCTGTAACCCAGTGCACGCTGGCACCGTGTTTTTTGTCATCGGCATCGAGCGCGCGCTGATGCGTATGCAGCCCGCGATAGTTCGGTAAAAGCGATGGATGAATGTTGACGATGCGCTGCTCGAATTGCTCGACGAAAGCGGCCGAAAGCACGCGCATGAAGCCGGCCAGCACAATCAAATCGGGCTCGAAGCTGTTGATGACTTCAGCCAGTGCTTGCTCGAAACCCGTGCGATCCGAATAGGCGCTCGGGTCGACCAGTGCGGTATCGATGCCGCGCTCGGCCATTCTGGCCAGCCCGGCGGCGGGTTGGTCGATGCGGCTGTCGGCAATCACCGCGCGCATCTGCAGCGACGCGCACAGTCGGTTTTGCTCGATCGCATCAAGTATCGCGAGCGCATTGCTGCCGCGACCGGAAATCAAAATAACGATACTCAGCGTTTGAACATCATTGGTGTCAGTCACCGACATAGCGAATGCGCGTCTGATCAGGTTGTGCCGGAACGATGCGGCCAATACGCACGGGGTTGGGCTCACCGGCGTCGCTCAGTGCCTGCAGAATATTGGCGGTCTGCCCGGCCGGCACGATCAGTACAAAGC
>JBCCHH010000225.1:0-3932 GCA_039028855.1 Pseudomonadota bacterium
GGTGGCGACAATACCAGCAACGCCGGCGTCTTCGACGGCTATGAAGTGAGCCAAAGATTGGGTACCACGTTCCACATGGAAGGGTTGACCCTGTCGAACTGCGGCGGCAGCGCCTGCAGTGGCACCAGCGATATTCAGGTTGAGGAGCATATCGCCGACCACAATACCGGCACGGTGCAGGTACGCACATCGGGCCGTATTGTCAATTACACGAATGCGGCCAGTTGTGATCTGCCGGTTCTGTGAACTGGATCGGCGGGCTGCGGCTGGGTACGAGTTATCGGGAGGAATGAACGATCACTGATTTTCTTTGTAGTCGAATCCTGTACTAAGGGCTGAGCGGTCCTTGGATGTTCGATCGCATGAAATCATGATCATGCAGTAGAAAACAAACAACGCGTTGTTTGATAACCAGAGGAGGCGTTATGTCAGAACCGTTTCTAGCCGAAGTCAGAATGATTGGCTTCAATTTCGCGCCCAGAGGCTGGGCGTTCTGCGATGGGCAGATTTTGCCGATCAATCAAAACCAGTCCTTGTATTCGCTGTTGGGCACAACCTATGGCGGCGATGGCCGCACCAGCTTTGCGCTGCCGGACATGCGCGGACGGGTGCCGATGCATGTCGGCAACGGGCACCGCGAAGGTCAAAAAAGCGGTGAGGAAACCCATACCTTATCTGCCGCTGAAATGCCACAACACACCCACACTGCTCGAGCGTCTTCGCAACAAGGGAACAGTCCATTGCCGGCGGACAACACCGGGCCTAATGTCCTCGCAAGCACGTTGAATGAAGCCTATCGTAACTTCACAGCCTCAGGTGATCTCGTCACGATGCGCAGTGGCACTATTGCCAATGTTGGCGGCGGGCAGGCGCATGAAAATATGCAGCCTTATACCGCGATTAATTTTTGTATTGCCCTGCAGGGCTTGTTCCCGTCGCGTAATTAGGAGGGTTGATCATGTCTGAACCATTTGTAGGTGAAATGCGGATGTTCGCGGGCAATTTTGCGCCACGCGGCTGGGCTTTTTGCGATGGCCAGTTACTGGCTGTTTCTCAGAACGATGCGCTGTTCAGCCTGTTAGGTACGATTTACGGTGGCGATGGTCGCACGACCTTCGGTTTGCCGGATCTGCGCGGCCGCGTTCCTATTCATGCCGGTAGCGGGCCCGGGCTGTCGCCGCGCAGATTGGGCGCTAAAGGCGGTGCTGAGAACGTCACGCTTACGGTGAACCAATTACCCAGCCACACGCATCCAATGCACGCTTTGTCGCAAAACGCCAACACGCCGAATGCATCGGGCAACCTGCTGGCGCAAACGCCAACGGTGGACCTGTATATCGCCGATTCACCGACTACGAGTATGGCGAGCACTGCAGTGACGAATATTGGCGGCAGCCGATCGCATACCAATTTGATGCCTTTTCTGTGCATTAACATGATTATTGCGTTGTTCGGCATCTACCCATCACGGCAATAAAGGAGAAGCGCAATGTCTGAACCATTTGTAGCAGAAATCAGAATATTCGCGGGTAATTTCGCGCCGCGAGGTTGGGCCTTTTGCGATGGTCAACTTCTACCTATTGCACAGAATACGGCACTGTTTTCATTGATCGGCACCACCTATGGTGGAGACGGTCGCAGCACGACGGCGTTGCCGGACCTGCAGGGCCGCGTGCCGATGCACCCGGGCCGTGGGCCGGGTTTAACCTCACGCCGCCTTGGACAGCGCGGCGGCGTAGAGACGGTCAGCCTGAGCGAAGCGCAGATGCCAAACCATACGCACAGCATGACCGCTGAAACCGAAGCGGGTGAGAGCCTGAACCCAAGTAATAATTCCCTGGCACGCTCGGGCGGTGCGTTCAGTTATCAGCAAAATACCACCAGCAATCTGGTCTCCCTGGACAGTCGGGCCTTGCCAAATACCGGCGGCAGCCAGCCGCACAACAATCTGCAGCCATTTATCGCGATGAACTTCATCATTGCGCTGGTGGGCCTGTATCCGTCGAGAGGCTGAGAAGCCGTTCTGTTTCGATCGTCTACAGAACAGGCCAATCAAAGAGGGTTTGACTATGAAACGACGACACTTTTCAAGCGCTGTTTTGGCCGGCGCATCCTTAGTCGGAATTTCACCGGTACTGGCACGTGCGGCAGGCTCGATAGCGCTGAAAAAAGCAACGCCCGGATGGCAGAGTATTGAACAGTGCCAGGCTATGGTCGGGCGTCGTTTCAGTGCGAGCGGCCCGACCAATGCCACGCTTGAGCTGATCGAAGTGGTACCGTATTCGAATCGGCCCACAAGTCAGTTTTTCGCACGATTTCGCACGGAATCGGCGTTGCCCGAAGGCGTGTATTTATTGCGCAATGGTCGACAGAGCCAGGCGCTGTTTGTTCAGCCAGTGCATGGTCAACCGGGCGTGATGGAGGCGGCGTTCAGCCTGCGCGCGGCTTGACATTGGTTGAGTCGATGTTGGCCGAAGCGTTCACCAGTTTGCCGGAAGGCGTGCGGTTGAGAAATATGGCCGCAGCCGATCTGCCTTTTCTCAGCGCCTTGTATGCCGGTACCCGGATGGATGAAGTCAACCAGGTCGGCTGGCCGCAGGAGCAGAAAACCGCGTTTCTTGAGCAGCAGTTTCAGGCTCAGCATCAGCATTACCAGCAGCATTTTGCCGGCGCCGAGTTTTTGCTGATTGAACAGCGTACTCAACAGGGCGGGCAAAGCCAATGGCAGCCGATCGGCCGTCTGTATCTGGATGAGCGCAGTGATGAAATCCGCTTGATCGACATCGCGTTAATGACCGGTCACCGCAATCAGGGCCTGGGCACGAATGTTCTGCAGCAGTTGTTCGCGATTGCGGCCAGCCGCGATCTGGCCGTGCGTATTCATGTTGAAAAGAACAATCCTGCGTACCGTTTGTATCAGCGCCTGGGATTTGGGATGCTCGAAGACAAGGGTGTGTACGATTTGTTGGAGTGGCGCGATACCCGCCCGACCTGAACCGGGTCCGAATCAAACGGGCTCAATATGTCATCAACCACCCTAACCCTTTGGAGATCTTCATGCTGGAAAAACTGAGTGCGAGCACTTTCGAGCCTCTGACTGAGCAGGCCTTCAAACTTGAACATGAAACATGGCCTGACGACGTCGAAGCCAGGCTGATCGAAGTTCATCCGATGTCGGAGAGTGCGGCCGAGTCGTCTGGCCGAGCGTCATTCTCACTGTTATTCGCCTGCCCGAACCTGGATGAAACCCTTCAAGCCGTGTTCAGGCTGAAACACGATATCACCGGTGAGCTGGATGTTTTTCTGGTGCCGGTCGGCAGAGACGAGCGCGGGCTTTTACTCGAGGCAGTATTCAATTGAACACCAGGCAACCCCGGAATCCATCCGCGCGTTCGGAGCTCCCCAAGGTCAGGCTACGCCACGCCTTCGCGGTATCGAACCCGGCTTTTATATGGAAAATTCAACGGCGCGCTGTGCCGTTTCATCATCTCGATCGGGCTGGCCGATCGGATAATTAACAGGAGGTATCACTATGACTAACCCAGATATTCCGCTGACCGTGGTCAGCTCGCTGGCCAATGAATATTATTACGGGCAGATCGCGATCGGTGACCAGACGTTGACGCAGGACCCGAAATCCTGGGCCTATTGGTTCGTCGTGCTGGACCGGCAGACACTCAAGGTGGTCTACAACGAGCTGCACAGTTCGGCCAATACCGCGCCGGATATCGGCTCGTACAACAGCACGGATTACTTGCTGGTCGTAGCGACGATGGGCGTTGGTCTGAATAACCAGCCACAGGGCGAGCTGTTCGAGTTTCTCGATCTCAATGGTGCGGGTCGCCAGCTCCGGCGCATCGACCAGGTCGCAGAGCAACTCAATTGCGGCAGCCTCGGTACGTTCGGCTACGCGCTGGTCGGCGTACTCGGCA
>JBCCHH010000226.1:0-3920 GCA_039028855.1 Pseudomonadota bacterium
CGTCGATCATGTGCTCACACATGGTGCCACACATATCGATGACTTGCTGGAAGGTGCCGTCAGGGCCAAATCGCGCCGCACTGCCGGGAACCGCCCAACCGCTTGGTAACCCGGCAAGGCACGATCGACAATCTCATCCAGCTCCAGTTCGGCCACAAAAAGCCTGTGATCAATATCCAGCGTAGCCGCCATCGCCGGATGCAGTTGCCCCAGCCAGCCAATGGTCTGGCCGTTCAACTTCATCTCCGCCGCCTGACCGGGATGCAAGCAGTCTCGTTGAGCCGGTACCACTTCAACCGACTTTCGAGAATGTCCAATCAGTTTCAACAACTGCTCTACTTCGCCTTTGAGATCGAAGAAATCCGTCTCAGCCCCGCTTTCATTCCAGTTTTCGGGCTGACGACGGCCCGTCATCAAAAGGCCCAGTCTTCGCGTCTCGTTGAACTCATCTCCGGTCTTGAACACGTGACCTACTTCAAACAGACGCAATCGCGACTGCTGATGGCGTAGATTGGCCGACGCGGTTTTAACCAAGCCGGGCAGCAAGCTGGTGCGCATGATGGCGTGTTCGACACTCAGCGGATTGGCTAAAGGCTGAGCCGATTCAAAAAGAGCCAACTGCTGCAAGTCCTGCTCGGAGACAAAACTCCAGGTCATGATTTCCTGAAAACCGCGTGCCTGTAGGCTGTCGCGAACGAGCCGATCTGGCGTCATGCGCTCGCTGCGGACCTGGCTGAACAAACGCCCGCCCGGCCGTGCTGAAGGCAGGTGATCGTAACCGACCAGACGCGCGACTTCCTCGATCAGATCGACTTCGATTTCAAGGTCACGTCGGCGTGACGGAGGCCGTACGATCAATGTCTGGCCATCGGATTCGACCTGCATGCCGAGTCGTCGCAGTGCGTTCTCGATCTCGACTGACTCCAGTGTCGTGCCAAGCAAACGGTTCACGCGCACCACGCGCAAGCCGATGTCGACGGCCTGCGGCATGTATTCACCGTCTTGTTGGTCGATCACCGGACCAGGCCTACCGCCGGCAATTTCAACGATCAAGGCGGTAGCACGTTCAATCGCGATGGTTTGCAAACAAGGATCTACCCCGCGCTCGAAGCGATGCGATGAGTCGGTCGCCAAGCCCAGACGACGGGCACGACCGGAGATCGCAGTCGGATTAAACCAGGCGGACTCGAGCAGAATATCACGCGTTTGCTCGGCTACAGCGGAGCCCGCACCACCCATAATGCCGGCCAGCGCGAGTGGTTTTTCGTGATCGGCGATGAGCAGCATATCGTCATCGGCCTTGATTTCAGAGCCATCGAGTAAGGTCAACACTTCGTTCTGGCTGGCCCGACGCACACGGATGCCGCCGCTGATCTGAGCCAGATCAAAGGCATGCATCGGCTGGCCAAGTTCGAGCAATACGTAGTTCGTCACGTCAACGATCGGGCCCAGGCTGCGCAAGCCGCATCGTTCGAGCCGCTGAACCATCCAGTCGGGCGTTTTTGCCTGCGGATCGATACTTTCAATAACGCGGCCAACGTAGCGCGGACAATCGACTGCGTCAATCAATTCAATATCCATCGTGCGATCATTTACAGCTTCGACTTCGGCGATTTCAGGCTGATTGACGTGTACTGATTCAATTGCGCCCAGTTCGTGCGCAATGCCGCGCATCGACAGACAGTCGGCGCGATTCGGCGTCAGATCCAGCTCGATGACCCAATCCGGCAGCGCCAGCGCCTCGACAATATTCAGCCCGGCTTGGCTAGATGGCGGCAGTTCAAGCAAGCCGCTTTTGTCGTCACCCAAGCCCAGCTCCGGTGCCGAGCACAACATGCCAAACGACGGCACACCGCGCAGCTTGGCCGGTTTGATTCTGAAGCCACCCGGCAGCTCACTGCCGATGGTCGCCAGCGGCGCTTTGAGGCCGATACGCGCATTCGGCGCGCCACAGACGATTGTGACGGGCTCGTCCTGGCCGTATTCAACCTGACACACGCGCAGCCGATCGGCATCCGGATGCGGTTGGCACTCGACAATCTCGCCAACCACCACTCCATCCAAACCAACGCCCAATGGCGTTATCGAATCCGCTTCGAGACCCGCCGAGGTAAAGCGCTCGGCGATCTGCTCCGCAGTCAAACCGATATCCACCCACTCTCGCAGCCAGCTGTAACTGAAACGCATGCTAGAGCCTGTTAACCCGATGGAAACGGCTGATGCCAACGGCCATTGTTTCGGCTGGCAAGGCAGAGCGAGCGCGGTGTAGCATCGCTACAGGAGCGAGCGATAACGACACCAGGCGGAAAAAGGGCCATGGCCCGGAGGGTTGAGGCTGAACACACGCCACTCGGCGTTGCTCGTCATTCATTGGGAATCACCAAAACGTCACTCCTCGCGTCTTTATTGGCGCGATTTAAATCACTACTCTCAGTCCCAACAGCAAACGTTTCCATCGTGGTAACAGGCCCTTACCTAGCGAAACTGCTGCAAAAAGCGCAGATCGTTATCAAAAAACAGCCGCAAATCGTCCACCCGATAACGCAGCATCGCCAGGCGCTCGACGCCCAGACCGAAGGCATAACCGGTGTAGCGCTCAGCATCGACACCGCAGTTGTTGAGCACGTTCGGATGGACCATACCGCAACCCAGCACCTCGAGCCAGCGACCCGGCGAGCCGTCTTCATTACGCCAGCGAATATCGACTTCGGCCGAAGGCTCGGTGAACGGAAAATAGGACGGTCGCAATCGCATTTCGAGTTCATCTTCGAAATAGGCATGAATGAACTCGGTCAACATGCCCTTGAGATCGGCAAAGCTGACGCCTTCATCGACCAGTAAGCCCTCAACCTGATGGAACTGCGGTGTATGCGTTTGATCGGAATCGCTGCGGAACACGCGCCCGGGCGCAACCACGCGATACGGCGGTAGCTGATTCTTCATCACGCGCACCTGTACCGGCGAAGTATGCGTACGCAGCAAGCGTCCATCGGGCAGATAAAACGTATCGTGCATGGTGCGCGCAGGATGATGCGGCGGGAAGTTCAGCGCTTCGAAATTATAGTAATCGTCTTCGATCTCAGGTCCGGTCTCGACCGCGAAACCCAGTCCACGGAAAATATCGAGGATTCGCTCCATTGCGCGCGTAACCGGATGCGGCCCGCCCGGATCGACGGATCGGCCCGGCAAGGTAACGTCGATCCGTTCACTGCTCAGACGTTCGTTTAGTGCGGCCTGCTCGAGCGCGGTCTTTTTTTGCTCAATCGCTGCAGCCAGTTCACGCTTGATCTGATTGATCGCCTGCCCGGCCTCACGTCGCTGTTCCGGCGGCAACTGACCGAGATTCTTGAGTTCGGCCGTCAGCCGGCCTTTCTTGCCCAACCAGTCAACCCGAATCTGGTCGAGCGCACGCAGCTTATCGGCACCGGCCACTTCGGCCAGTGCCGATGCCAAACTCGAGTGATGTCCGTTTTCCCCGGCCATGGATGCCGGCCCGCTCAGGACAACTGGTCGTGGGCTTTCTCAGCCAAGGCCTTAAACGCAACCTTGTCATTAACCGCAAGCTCGGCGAGCATTTTGCGGTCAATGCCAATTTCGGCGCGCTTCAAACCGTTAATAAAACGGCTGTACGACAAACCGTGCTCACGTGCGGCCGCGTTGATACGCTGAATCCACAGCGAGCGGAAATCGCGCTTGCGTACACGGCGGTCACGATACGCATATTGACCGGCCTTGGTTACCGCTTGCTTGGCAACGCGCAGAACGCGCGAGCGGGCACCATAGTAACCTTTGGCCTGCTTCAGGATTTTCTTGTGACGGCGAGATGCGGTTACACCGCGTTTTACTCTTGGCATTGTTTAAACCTCCAAATTCCTAACCGGCCTTACACGTAAGGCATCATGCGTGCAACCAAAGCCACG
>JBCCHH010000227.1:0-3888 GCA_039028855.1 Pseudomonadota bacterium
CAAAAACCCATCTATTCGCCTTGTTCTTGAGCCTCTTCTGGCTTAGTCAAAGCCAGGCCGAACCACGCATTGAGCTCGTGCAAAGCCGCGATGCAGTCATCGAAGATCAACGCCTGGTGGGTAATTCACGCGCGCAGGCCAAGCGCCGCGGGACGATTCGATCGGTACCGCAGCTGTACGTCTATCACACCGACCAAACGGCTGCCTATCACCTCGAAGGCTATCGTGAAGGTTTCACCCGCTATCTCGATATCGCCGTGCGTGCGTTTCGCCAGGAACGCTCGATGGTCGATCTGGACAAACTGCTCGAGCGCGCACATTTGCCGCTGGCAGGTGAAAATGCCGAACCGGAGTTCCTCAGCTTGGACGATCTGCCAACACGCGATGTAATCATCGTTTTTTATCATCGGAACGACTGTGCCGAATGCCTGCAGGTCGAACAGCAACTGGCGTTATGGCTCGAACAAAACGATGACATCGACTATACCTATTTGCGCGTCTCGCTCGAATAACATTCTCAAACCACACGCCGCATTAGCTGCGCTGGAAGCAACTTCATGGCCAAGCTGTACTTTTATTATTCAACGATGAATGCGGGCAAGACCACGGTGCTGCTGCAGTCAGCGCACAACTACCGCGAGCGCGGTATGCAGCCACTATTGCTAACACCTGAGCTCGACGATCGTGTCGGTCGCGGCGTCATTCGCTCGCGTGTCGGTATTGAGGCTACAGCAGAAATCTTCGCCCAGCAGGACAATTTGCTGGCGCTTATCGAGCCGTTGCACCGCGAGAAAAAAATCGCCTGCGTGCTGGTCGATGAAGCGCAGTTCCTGTCGCGCGATCAGGTCTTTCAATTGACCGAGGTAGTCGATCGACTGCACATTCCGGTACTGGCGTTCGGGCTGCGTACCGACTTTCGCGGTGAGCTGTTTGCCGGCAGTCAGTATCTACTGGCCTGGGCCGATGAACTGCGCGAGCTCAAAACCATCTGCCATACCGGTAAAAAAGCAACCATGGTCGTGCGCGTCGATCAACAGGGCTATGCGCATACCGAAGGCGATCAGGTCGAGATCGGCGGCAACGATCGCTACGTACCGGTCAGTCGGGCCGAATTCAAGAAAGTGTTCTATGAAGGCGCGCCGGTGCGGTCGTTCAAAGTCGATTGAAACCTACACCTCAAATCATCCGTATCAGAACACGTATTTACCCGAAATCTGGAAGCGATTGAGCTGGCCGGACAGGCCGCTTTCGATGTCGCGCTCGGCCATGAGGTATTCGATGCCGAAGGTCAGCGGTTTAACCGGGCTGTACAGCAGGTTGATCTGCCCGCTCCAGGTGGATTCGCTCGCGTTCAGGCCGGTGAACTGGACCGGATTATCAACCGCGAGATAGGATAGCGCGGCGGTCGAACGCCAGCGCTCGCTCCAGTGATGACGGTAGGCGACGAAACCGCCGGTAGTGCCAATGGTTTCCAGTTCATTATTGTTGTCGATGACGGCCGCATTGCTGAAGTTCAGGCCGATATGACGACCCATGCCGTCGCCGTGATGAACCATCCAGCGCAGATCGTCACGGCCAAGCGCAAACTTGCCTGACAGACTCACGCCCCAGCCTAGCTGTTCGTCGTCGACGCCAAGAACGGCATCGTCAAAGGCCAGTTGACGCAGCATCCCGCCGAGCTGCATATGGCCCCAATCGCCGCTCCAGCGATAGCGCATGGCCAGTTCGGGCAGCACGGCGTCGTCGGTTTCAAAGCGCCCGCCACCGCCGTTCGGCGTAACCGTGGTTTCGGGGTTCTCCAAAGCCACGGCAAAGCCACCGCGCGTATAGCGAATCTGCGGCTGACGAGTGAAGCTGGTACCGCCGGACGGGCCGATAAAATCAAGCGATTCAGGCAGCGTTGATACATCCATAAACGTGCTCCAGGTCTGACCGACGAGCCAGTCGTTCCACTTCAGATAGGCATGGCGCATGCGCGGCGTATAGGAATTGCTGACGCGCTCATTGCCGCCGGGCGTGACCAGAAAATCAAACTCCAGATATGCACCGAGCTGATTCGAATCATTGATCTGATGATCGGCACCGAAGTAGAAGCGCGTCTGGCGCGCGTGCAGATCGAGCACCATACCCTCGCCGTTGCCGCCAACCGGGATCGTGCTCGGCACGTGGAAATCACGCCCGATGCTGTCGCCCGCGATCACACCATCGTCAAAATCGGACACGATGGCATCGACTTTAACGTAGCCACCCCAGTAAAAATCGGGGCGCGTGGTTTCCGGTTCGACCGGCACCTGCTTGGCCGGCGTCACCTGGCCGGTTGCGGCCTGCGGGACGGCTCCCGCCTGTTGGCGTAAAGCCGGCGTAGTGGCCTGACCAGGCACGGTCAGACTGGCCGGATCGGACTGGTTCTGCATATCCAGCAGTTGCTGAATCATTGCCTCCAGCTCAGCCACACGCTGCTCGAGTTCAACAATGCGTTCATCATTGGCCAACGCAGGCGAGATCCATGTCGTAGCGATCAGCAATGCCAGGATTGACAAAAACCGGCGACTGCCGCGCAAGCGCTCGATTGAAAGTAATGACAATGGTTTCATCACGGTCTCCCGATATTCATTGATAGCGTTACTGCATTCGTCTATGCATACTCGTCGCTGTCAGCGAGCGCGGCAATTCGCCTTTGGTCGTATGACGCTGCTTTCCTACTCGACCAAAGTCGAGTCGGTCTTGTGTGGCCGACGGCGTATATTGCTAAGCCGTAGTTCGGTATAGTCTCTGCTAACAAACAAACCAGAACCTGTACTCGTCACCCGTAAACACGTTGCCATCATTTGTCAAGGAGCCTGGCATGTCCAACAGCCCGAACGATGAACTCTTCCCGGTTGCCGATGAGGTCGCCGCCCACGCCCATGTTGATCAGGCCGCATTCGAAGCGATGACGGCCGAAGCCCTACAAGATCCGGATGCATTCTGGGGCAAGGTCGGGCAGCGTATCGACTGGATCAAGCCCTATACCTCAGTCAGCGACGTATCGTTCGATCTCGACAACCTGCACATCCGCTGGTACCAGGACGGCACACTCAATGTCTGCGTCAACTGTATCGACCGGCATCTGGATACGCGTGGCGATCAGGTTGCGATCATTTGGGAAGGCGACGACCCCGGTAACGATCTGAAGATCACCTATCGCGAACTGCATGAGCGCGTCTGCCGCTTTGCCAATGGGCTGAAAAACCTCGGTGTCGGCAAAGGCGATCGGGTCACGATCTACCTGCCGATGATTCCCGAAGCAGCAATCGCCATGCTGGCGTGTGCGCGCATTGGCGCGGTGCATTCGATTGTATTCGGCGGCTTTTCGCCCGACGCGCTGGCCGGTCGCATTATCGATTGTGAATCGAAGCTCGTCATCACCGCCGATGCCGGCGTGCGCGGCGGGCGCAGTACCGGCTTGAAGAAAAACGTCGACGCCGCGTTGCAAAACGAGCAGGCCGGCGCACTGGTGGAGTCAGTCCTGGTTGTGCGTAACACCGGTGATGACATCGACTGGCAAAACGGTCGCGACGTGTGGCTGCATGAACTCATCGCCAATGTCGATGCCAACTGCCCGGCTGAAGAAATGAACGCCGAGGATCCGCTGTTTATTCTCTATACTTCAGGTTCTACCGGCAAGCCCAAGGGCGTGCTGCACACCACCGGCGGCTACTTAGTGTACGCCTCGTGGACGCATGAAATCGTGTTCGACTATCACGACGGCGATATCTACTGGTGCACGGCCGACGTCGGCTGGGTTACGGGCCACAGCTATATCGTCTACGGCCCGCTGGCCAACGGCGCGACCACACTGATGTTCGAAGGCGTACCGAACTACCCCGATCACAGCCGCTTCTGGCA
>JBCCHH010000228.1:0-3863 GCA_039028855.1 Pseudomonadota bacterium
AATCGGAACAATTCTGGACCCTAAAGTTCCAATTGTCGTGGAGACATAGATAAAGACGTCACACGGGGCGAAGAGTTTCTTGCATCATAGAAATTGCTGTATGTGATCAGCAGACGGCTCTGTATTCCATTGCGCTGTGTGTTGCCGGTGAGTTTGGAAAAGAACACCTGGGTAAACGAGTGGCTATCCTGATACCAACGTAATCGGTCGTCCAGCGCGAGTTCGGCCGCGGCCAGTAATGCACGTGTTTCAGGCTCGCTAAACGGCGCATTACCGTGGTAGGTCAGGCTGTTCGGGTTAGACGATGAACTACTTGACGATGCCCAAAATGGACTGTTATTGCGGTTCAGGTCAATTCCACCTAAATGGTCACCTACCGTTTGCAAAAACTCATCAGCATTACGCATGTTCTTGCGCCGCATGCGACCGTCGCGCGGCCACGACTCAACAGATGGGTCCTGGCCGATCAACACCTGGCTTGGATAGCGTTGGGTTTGCAGAAAGCCATCGACATTGTTGACCGGCAGCACGGTGAAATGTACGTTGTCGATCAGGTAGTCGTACAGATGGCGATCGCCAGCGTTGTCGGCCCAGGCTTCGATCAGGCCGGTAGTCAATTCTGGCGATGCCCATTCCCGCGCATGTAAACCGCCGTTGATCAATGCTGACGATTCTGCGCCTGCATTGGCCGTGTTATTGTCTACA
This sequence comes from Pseudomonadota bacterium, assembly GCA_039028855.1. GTDB lineage: Bacteria > Pseudomonadota > Gammaproteobacteria > Xanthomonadales > Wenzhouxiangellaceae. The sequence goes on from JBCCHH010000228.1 coordinate 706, forward strand.
TCGCTAAGCACGTAGGCCCAAATGTCACGACCGGTAATCGTCTGACCGACGATTTCGCCCTGAATGAAGTCATGCTGAAGCATCAGGTCCTGGTGCCGTGCATGAAGGCTTTGATAGCTGCGGAAGCCGTCGAACGGTATGGCGCTATCTTGTGGAATCGGCACCCTATAGCCTAGTGCGATGCGGTTACCCGGGCCCGTGTTTTCAGTATAGGTAAACACCTGCTGTGACAGAAGCGGGGCTGATATGGTCAACCCGAGGGCGAGTAGAGCCAGGCGTTTGGCGATGCCTACAGCCATGATGCAACCTCGGCTCGTTGTTGCTGGCTTAGCCAGTCAGCGCTGAGCAGTTGCTCGAGCAGGCTACGGCTGGCCTGACTGTCGCGCAGCTTGAGTGCGAGCAGCATGCGCGCTCGTGCAGTCGGATTGGCGCTATTGATTTCAGCTTCAATTGTTTCGATCAGCCGGTTTGAGTGTGCAGCCAGGGCGCGTGCGGCATCGACGCCAAGGCTCGGGTCGTCCAGCAGGGGCCAGAGTTTCTGGTCGCTGTCACCGCCGGTGGCAAGCCAGGCTTGAATCGCAAGTCCGCCGATTTCAGGTCGTGCCAGTGCCTGTTCGGCCACTGGCTGAAAATGTGCCTCAGTGCCGATTGTGCGAACGGCCCGGCGGGCTGATGTAAGATCGCCATGCGTAATCACATCGGATAGCACGTTGGGTTCAGGTGCGTTACGGTCCAGTAGCGCGAGCAAGGCTTGGGCGGCGAATGGGTCGGATATCAGCTCGAGATGGAAATGAGTGATCAGCTCCAGCTTTTGTCGGTGGCTGAGCGATTCGGCGGCCAGTGTTGCTGTATAGAATGTTTCGCTCTCGGGTGCGGCCTGCAACGCGGCAATCAGGGATTCGTGATTGTCGGCCATGGTTCGAGCTTCAAGCTGGCGTTGACGAAAGGCAAGTAGATTGCGGGAGCGTTGAGCGACATTGAAGGCCGGCATCGTGTGACCCGGCATTTCGTGATGGCTAATCAATACATGTTGGGTTTCGCGGGTCAGCGATTCCAGCACAGCAAGTTCCTGGTCGGAATTGGCTGGCTTTTGCAACTGCTTACTAAGCCATTGATCGAGCATGGCTTCACGCAGTGCCGCATCGTCGAGTTGATCGATGTGACGCATCAGCAACGGCTTGTCATTCGACGCACGCCGCGTTAGGCTGGCTGTCGATTCGGCAACTCGGTCTGCATGATCAAATACAGACTGCGACTGCACGGATAATCGCTGGCTTTCAATTTGACGCAGCTCTGATGCAGCGGTCTGTTTGAGATACATCAACTGCTTTTCGCTTAACTCGACAGCCCAGCTTTCGGAAGAAATAATCAAGCCAAACAGCAGTAGTAAAGCAGTTTTCATTCGTCTTATCTCGGTGTAACTCCTTATAGAGACTACTCCTGATGGCACAGTTTGGCAAACGCGCTGGATTGCGCTAGCCTGTCGCCAGGCGACTGAATTCAGCAAGTCAGATGATTTGGCAATTCATCTACGCGCGGCCGGCCGGGATTAGAGACGATCACGGCGCGTGCATTGTCGGCGTTATTCGGATCGCAAAGTTTAATCGTCAGGTTGCTGCCACCGGCCGTGCCTTCCGGTTGATAGCGAATGTGGGTTCGGCCGGCCGAGTCGATCAGCAGCCCGTCCATGCCTGCGCCTATGCGCAAAATCTCCGCAGCGCTTTCGGGTTGGCCACTGCGATCCGCATCGCGAAATACAATCCAGCCCTGCTCCCAGCGATTCGCATTGCTGCAGGTTTGTCCGTTACTTGACGGGCAAACGATGGTAATTTGACGTCGGCTAACGGCGTGCGTGCGCGCCAGATGGATATGTGCAAGGAGCTCATTGGCGGTCGATACTACTTTCTGACGTTGCTGAAAATCGTGCATCGCAGGTGCGGCCATGCTAAGCAGTATGGCCAGTACGGCGAGTGCGATGATCAGTTCAATAAGCGTGAAGCCGGAGTGATGCTGCATGTTGATTCCAGGTTTGAGCCTGAAATCAGCATGATGGCTGTGGCTTGCGCAAACAGTCGGTACACGGCGTAGCCGTCGGTAGGAAAACCGCTGAAGCGTCGGTCAGAAAATGCGAGCCAGCCGGGGAAGGGCCGAGGATTGCGTGCCGGCCATCCTTAAATAAGGAGATGGCTAAGCCAAGACCTGGCCGATTCGCTCAGCCGCCTGTTCGAGCGTTTCCATTGAACAGGCAAACGAAAACCGAGCATGGCCAGGCGTGCCGAACGCGCTGCCGGGCACGAGTGCAACGCCGGCCCGCTCAAGCAGATGCTCACACAAGGCAAAGTCATCGTCCAGGCCGAGTTGTTCAATCGCTTCAGAAAAATCGGCAAACACGTAAAATGCGCCTTCGCCTTTGCTGCACTTGGTACCGGGCAGTTGGTTGATGGCGGGAACCAGCCAGTTATGCCGCTGATGGAATTCGTCGCACATCATCTGAACACAGCCTTGATCGCCATTCAGCGCAGCAACGGCGGCAGCCTGACTGACTGAACACGGATTCGATGTGCTCTGGCCCTGAATCTTGCGCATTTCGCGGATGAGTTCAGGGTGCCCTGCCGCGTAGCCGATACGCCAACCGGTCATCGCATAGGCTTTCGAGACGCCGTTGACGACAACGGTTCGGTCGATCAGGCCCGGGCAGACTTGCGGCAAGGTCGAAAATGGCTCATCGGCCCACCAGATTGGCTCGTAAATATCGTCGGTCACGATCATGACGCGCGGAAAGTCGAGCAATACTTCGCCCAAGGCTTCGAGTTCCGCCCGGTGATAGCCGCGCCCGGTCGGGTTGCCGGGCGAGTTCAGAATCAGCAGGCGGGTCTGTTCGTGAATTGAGTTGCGCAACTGTTCAGGTGAGATTTTGAAATCCGATTCCAGCGTGGTATTCAAAATCGCGGGTTCGCCACCGGCCAGGCGCACCATGTCGGGATACGAAACCCAGTACGGCGCCGGGATCAGTACCTCATCGCCCGGGTCGATCAGCGCCTGCAGCAGGTTGTAGATCGATTGTTTGGCGCCCGAAGAGACCAGAATTTGATCGCGCGCGTAGTCCAGGCCGTTATCGCGGCTGAACTTGTTGATAATGGCATCTTTGAGTTCAACCG
>JBCCHH010000229.1:0-3859 GCA_039028855.1 Pseudomonadota bacterium
GCATCAGCTCACGCAGTGAGCGGCGAAACGCCTTTGACTTTAATCCTTTAATCAAAGAGAACCAGTTCATTAGTCGGTGAAGCTGGTGGCACGACGCCTTTAATTTTTGAATGTCTGAGCTTCCAGCCTGCGCAGCAATCAAAGGACAGGCTTAGAGAGTCATAACCACATCAAAAATCATTCAAACAATCGCAACCCCAAACCAACGCGCATGCAGCCAGAACACAAACACCAGATACACGCCAATACCGCCGACAATCGCCAGCACGTCATTCAGGCCCGAACGCGGGGCCTTGATGATTTTGCGTTGCGATCGGCGTTTCATTGAAATGCGGTCGGCCACGGCCCAGGCCAGAAAGCCGCCGAACAGCAGTACGTCGGCCAGCGTACCGTTACTGATCAGATGCGCCAGCGCCCAGAATTTAACCGCGACCAGCATCGGGTGTTTGAGGATGTTGGAGATCCGGCCGGGCAGATAGGCAGCCAGCAGTGCCGGAAACGCCAGCAGCATCAGCAGCATGGAAATATGAACGGTCCAGCCCGGCGTCGTATACAACACCACTGGCTGCAGGCGGGCCTGACCGTAGCCAATGATGATCAACACGAAGCCGACTATCGCAATGATCGAGTACACGCCTTTCCACGGCCATTCACCCAGTCTGGCCGCCAACCGATCGCGCAGCGGTTCGTTGACGATCGAGATGGAATGGATACCGAGGAAAATAATCAAACCGAGGATTAGACTAAGCATATCAGCAACACCGGATTGGTTTCTCTTTTCAGGCTATCACAAGCCTGCGGCATGATTGCCTTGGCCGCGCGCTGTTTGAATGTGTCTATCGAGCGGATCAGGCCGGCTGGGTCAATTTACAAATACGGCGAAAACAGCCAGCAAATCGAATCGCGCAGGCGTACGGGCAGGCTGCGGTTGTCGACTTCTTCGAGCGTGACTGGCCGGCCACTATGAATCGCCGTTTCGATGTGTTTGACCATGCGCTTGGCGAAATCACGGTCGAACACTTCGACCTGCAGTTCGAAATTCAGGCGCAGCGAGCGCGGGTCCCAGTTGGTCGAGCCGATCAGGCTGTAGCAGCCGTCAACCACGAACAATTTGCTGTGTACGAAGGGTGCCGGCTGGTAGTAGACACGTACCCCCTGAAACAGGACTTCCCACAGCATGTTCTGCGTGGCCCAGTGCACGTACGGCAGGTTGTTCTTGGCCGGCAGCACCAGATGCACGGCCACGCCGCGCAGGCTGGCCGCCTGCAAGGCACTGATGATTTCGCGCGGCGGCAGAAAGTACGGCGTCATGATGTGGATACTGTGTCGTGCCTGTGCGATGGTTGCAGTCAGTAGCATGGTCAGCTGATCCAGGTCTTCACCCGGTCCGTCGGTAATGGTGCGACAGATCATTTCATCGCCCTGTGCGTCATCGCTGGTTTCCGCGTCAGGTTTCGGATCGGTTTGTGCTTCATCAGTCTGACTGCTTGTACAGAAGTCAGACATCCGGATAAATTCATCGGCCAGTTGCTGCACGATGGATCCAGTCAATTCAAAATGCAGATCGACGGCCTGTGCCTGCTTGGATTGCGGATCGATCAGATGTCGATCGCCGATGTTCATGCCGCCGGTAAAGGCGGTGTCCTGATCGACGACCAGAATCTTGTGATGATTGCGCAGGTTGATTGAAAGCTGCGGTGGCAGCAGCCGTGGCGGCAGGAACCGGGCGACATTGACGCCGGCCTTACGCAGCCTGCGGCTGGCCAGCGGCCAGGAATAAAACTCGCCCAGACCGTCGACAATCACGCGCACATCAACACCACGTCCGGTCGCAGCCGCCAGGGCTGCGACAAATTGCTGACCGACTTCGCCGTTGTCGAGAATGTAACTGGTTAGAAAAACCCGCTGCCGGGCGGACTCGATCGCGGCCAGCATGGTCGGATAGGCCTCATTGCCATTGTGCAGTGGCCGGACCCGATTCGCCGTCGTCAGATCGTACCGGCTGAGGCGTTGGCCGATGCGCGCGAATTCGCGCAGATCTTTGGCCATATCGGCCGGCGGTTCGTCGGCGTCCTGCTGCACGCGGCCGCGCTCGAACCCGATGCTCAAACGCGACGCTTTCAGTTTGTCTGCGCGCCGCTGAATGCGGTTGATGCCGGCCACGCTGTAGAGCAATGGGCCTGCTACCGGCAGCAAGATGCACAACGCGATCCAGCCGAAGGCTGCGCGTGAGTCGCGTTTGTACAGCGTGGCATGCAGTGCAGTTGCTGGTGCCAGCACGGCGTGAAAGAACAGAAGAATCAGGCTGGCATCAATCAGTGAAAGCAGGTCGGGCATGGTGATCGGTTACAGGGTCGATTCATTAGACTGCATGATAAATCTTGTCGGGCAAGGTTTCCGATGTCAGGCTGCAATCATTACAGCCTTCCGTTACAATGCATATCTTTCTATCCGCATCAAAAGATATTTAACTATGAGCGAAACAGTATTCACCTCGGAATCGGTATCTGAGGGCCATCCGGATAAGCTGGCCGATCAGATTTCCGATGCCGTACTCGACGCCATTCTGGCTCAGGATGTGCATGCGCGCGTCGCCTGCGAGACTTTCATCAAAACGGGTGCCGTGGTCGTCGGCGGCGAGATTTCGACATCGGCCTGGGTCGATCTGGAAAAGCTGATTCGCGACGTGGTGACCGACGTGGGTTATAACTCGTCCGATGTGGGTTTCGATGGCGCGACCTGTGCTGTGATCAATATGATCGGCAAGCAGTCGTCCGAAATTAGGCAGGGGGTTGATCGCGCCGTGCCGAAAGATCAGGGCGCGGGCGACCAGGGCCTGATGTTCGGTTATGCCGTCAACGAGACTGATGTGCTGATGCCGGCGCCGATCTACTACGCGCACCGGCTGATCGAGCGTCAGACGGCATTGCGTAAATCTGCCGACAACCCGCTGCCCTGGCTCCGACCTGATGCCAAGAGTCAGGTCACCTTGCGCTATCGCGATGGCCAGCCGGTCGCGGTCGATGCCGTGGTGCTTTCGACGCAACACGATCCGGACATCTCAAATGAAGAGATTCACGAGGGCGTGCGGGAGCACATCATCAAGCCCGTATTACCCGAGCAGTGGTTGCACGACAGCACGCGTTATCACATCAACCCGACCGGCGCGTTCGTGATCGGTGGGCCGGTCGGTGATGCCGGTTTGACCGGCCGCAAGATCATTGTCGATACCTACGGCGGCATGGCGCGCCATGGCGGTGGTGCGTTTTCGGGCAAGGATCCGTCCAAGGTCGATCGCTCGGCTACCTATGCCGGTCGTTACGTGGCCAAGAATGTGGTTGCCGCCGGTTTGGCCGCCAAGTGCGAGATACAGGTCAGCTATGCGATTGGCGTGGCGCAGCCGACATCCATCTCGGTCACTACGTTCGGCACCCATCAAGTACCTGAGGAAAAAATCGAGCAGCTCGTGCGTGAACATTTCGATCTGAGCCCCTACGGCATTCTGCAGATGCTTGATCTGCTGCATCCGATGTATCGCCCGACGGCCACCCATGGCCATTTCGGCCGCACGCCTGAGGCGATGAAGGTAGAAGTCACGCGCGAGGGTCAAGACGCCATTGACGAGTTCGCCACCTTTACTTGGGAAAAAACCGACCGTGCCGATGCGCTGCGCGCCGCCGCCGGTTTGTAAGTCAACGAATTGAATCCTGACGAGTACTCGTCTCGTCACTAAAAACTTGAGGAAAGAATCATGAGCGCCAATCCTGAAACCATCTTCCTCTTGTGACGGTGAGACTTGTTGAAAACTTTAGTTACTCAGGGGTAAACTAGAGTCGTCGAGACTGTTAATCTATTAGAC
>JBCCHH010000230.1:0-3854 GCA_039028855.1 Pseudomonadota bacterium
GCCAGCCGCGATGTCGACGAACGACTCAAGTGTCAATTCATGCAGCGTCATCTCGGCGATGCCTTCGAAGGCATCGTCACCGGCGTGACCGGCGTCGGCGTGTTCGTCGAGCTGATCGAACTCGGCGTCAGCGGCCTGGTTCACGTCACCTCGCTGCCGAACGACTACTACCATTTCGACCCGATCCGGCGCGTGCTGGCCGGTGAGCGACGCGGCTTACGCTATCGGCTGGCCGATGCCGTCACGGTTGAAGTCATGGCCGTGAGCATAGACGAACGCAAGATCGACTTTCGTATCGCCGGCGACCCGGATGGCGACTCGGCCGAACAGCGCGCGGGTGGTCGCACTGCCAAACCACGCCGGAAATCCAAAAGCCGTGCCAAACAGGCCGGCCGCACATCGCGCAATAAGGTCACCCGAAAAGGCAGAAAATCATCATGAAGCGCGAAAAAGCTGGCGGCATCAATGCGATTCAAGCCATGCTTGAACAACACCCCGAACGCCTGATCCAGCTCTGGACACAGCCCGGCAATGCACGCGTGGCGGCGCTGGCCGAACAGGCCAAAACAGCCGGCATTCCGGTGCAATCGGCCAAGGCCGATAGCTTGAGCCGGCTCGTGCACGGCGATCATCATCAGGGCATCGTGGCCGAATTTCAGCCGGTCGAAAACCCAAGCGAAGCCGATCTGGATGCAATCATCGAAGGTGCCGGTCTATCTGCACTATTGCTTGTGCTCGACCAGGTCCAGGATCCACATAATCTCGGTGCCTGTTTACGCTCGGCGGCCGCGGCCGGCGCTCAGGCCGTGATTGTGCCGCGCGATCGTTCAGCCGGTTTGACGCCGGCCGCACGTCGCGCCGCCGCCGGTGCGGCCGAATCGTTGCCGCTGGTTGAAGTCGCCAATCTGGCCCGCACGTTGCAGCACATTGCCCAGCTCGGCGTTTGGCTCATCGGCCTGGCCGGAGAAGCCGAAACTGCGCTGCATCAAATCGATCTGAAAGGCCCGGTTGCACTCGTGATGGGCGGCGAAGAAAACGGTTTACGTCGCCTAACGCGCGAACGCTGCGATGTACTGGCCAAAATCCCCATGCCGGGCGCGATGGAAAGCCTGAACGTTTCAGTCGCCACCGGTATTGCGTTGTTTGAAGCACTACGCCAGCGGAGTACGACATGAGCCAAGCATTGCCCACCCGATTCCACATCGCCCTGCCCGACTGGTGCAATGCCCTGATCGAATCGCTGCCCGAAAAGCTGCACACGGATGAGGAAAAAATGCGGCTGGCGATTGACCTTTCACGCAACAATGTCGAGCACGGCACCGGCGGGCCATTTGGCGCGGTGGTGACATCAGTTCAAGACGGCCGAATTATTGCTATTGGCGTTAACCGCGTCGAGCCCGATGACTGCTCCAGCGCGCACGGCGAAATTGTTGCGCTTAGTCTGGCCCAAGCCCGACTCGGCCACTGGAACCTGGCGGAATCGGAAGCCGCTCCGCTGGAGCTCATCACCTCCTGCGAGCCCTGCGCAATGTGCCTGGGCGCAATTCCGTGGTCGGGCGTGGCGCGGGTCGTTTGCGGTGCGAGCAAAGAAGATGCCGAGGTGACCGGCTTTGACGAAGGCGAACGCATCGACGACTGGGTCGGCATGTTGAACCGACGCGGTATTGAAGTGGTCACACAGATATTGCAGGCTCAGGCCGCCCAAGTGTTGGCCGATTACTCCAACAGCGGTGCGCGAATTTACAACCCGTAACTTCGTTCTTGAGCCAGATTTTACTCGTAGCCATCATGCTACGCACTGTATTTCTAAGGATGCCTCACTCATGGCTCGAACCCGTCTCGGTCAACTATCGCTACTGCTCATGTTCTATTCCGCGACTGGTTTGCCTGGCGTAGCGGCTAAGTCACTCGAAGTCGGCCAAGTTACGCTCGATATACAGATGGACCAGGCCATCGCACGCGAATATGACGACCAACGCTGGAACGACTGGCTAAGCACGAGCCTGCGCGCAGTCAAAAGCGTTACCGGCGATTATCCGCAGTCCGAACTTCAGGTCCAGCTAATCGCCGCGCCCGGCAATCAGACCGTGCGCTTTGCTCGGGTGCGGCGCAGCTCGCCACCGCAGGTGCATTTCTACGTCAACCCAGACGCCAGTCGAGACGAATTGCTCGACGACTGGCACAGCTATCACGAATTTGCCCATTTGCTGATTCCGTTCCCAGGCAATCGTGATATCTGGTTCACTGAAGGACTGGCTTCGTACTATCAATATATTTTGCAGGCCCGTGCCGGGGTGATCGATACCGAGGAAGCCTGGCGTCGATTGCTTCAAGGCTTCGAGCGGGGCTTGAACGATCGCAACGGCCACGGCCAGGATTTGCGCTGGCTCAGCCCGGCCATGCGGCAACAGCAAGCCTATCGCCGCGTGTACTGGACCGGCGCGGCCTACTTTCTACGTGTCGACACGCGCCTGCGCACGGAAAGCAACGGCGAACACTCGCTCGATTCCGTGCTAGCCGCGTTCAACCAGTGTTGCGTGGATCAACGTCGACGCTGGAATGCGACAAGCCTGATCGACCAATTTGGCCAGCTTAGCCTGCCGCACATCTGGCAGGAGGAATATGACGCCAGCATTGATCAACCGGCCGAACCGGAGTTTGCAGCAGCGCTGGAACGGCTCGGCATCAGACAAAGTGCCTTAGGCATCCGCTTCAGCAATCGGCCTGATGCGCGCGCACTTCGCCAGGCCATTGCTAGTGGCGGATGACTTGAAATCGCTTAATCAGCCCCCTGATTGATTTGATCGTAGTCAATCGCCAGGATCACTAATTCACGCAACCCACTTGGCGTATCAACCTGAACTTCATCGTCCAGTGCTTTGCCGAGCAGCGCCCGCGCCAACGGCGAATCGATCGAAATGCGATTGGTCTTGGCATCAATCTCATCGGCACCAACAATCTGATAGCTAATCTGTTGATCGGCCGCAGAATCCGACACATCCTCAACCGTGACCGTCGCACCGAAGAACACCTTGCCGGGGTCGGCCGGCAAGCCCGATACCGGCTGCACTTCATCAACCCGCTTAGACAAATAGCGCAGCCGACGGTCGATCTCGCCAAGCTGCTTTTTACGATAAATATACTCAGCATTTTCCGAACGATCGCCCTCGGCCGCAGCTTCCGACAGCGCTTTAACCACGCTTGGGCGCAGCTCACGCCACAAATAGTTGAGCTCGGTTTTTAGCAGACGATGGCCGGCGGCAGTGATATAGGCACTTGATTTGGGTTGTGGTGGACGCCAGCGCGACATGTATACTTGCTGTCCTTTTATCAGTGGCATGAAACTGATTGATTATATGACGCTGCAATTTAATTACACAGGTAATTGGCTTGTTTGACAGCAAAGCAGGCAGCACACCATCAAACCCGAAAAATCATCAGAACGTAACAAAAACCGCCTAAGCTGGCGGCCGATTGTTCTACAGGTATTTATCTATGTTTAAGCAGACGCACGCCCCACGCACTATCCTCACAACGCTGCTGTTGTCAGCCCTGTTTTTGGCTGTATCACCAGTCAAAGCTCAGACCACGCTGTTCGAAGAAGATTTCAGCGGCTTCACCGGCACCGGCTTCGACGCCAACCCATCTGCCGGGCAACTGGATTCGGATGTGTTTATCGTCACAGGCTTCAATAGCGGGACTCTTGATTTTGGCGGAAGCGCAACCTCAGGTGACTTTGCCCGCGGCGAAGCAAGTGGCGGCGTTACCACGGGCGGCATTTATGCATTTGACATTGGTGCCGGTAATCGGACTTTTGGCATCCAACCCGGCGGAAATGATTTCACGCCCGGCGA
>JBCCHH010000231.1:0-3847 GCA_039028855.1 Pseudomonadota bacterium
GCATGCTGCCGGCCGAGATCATGATCATTACTCCAAGCAGCGCGAAGAGACTCAGCGCATAGAATTCGCCGCGATACAGATTGGCCATGCGTAGAAAATGCTTGGCGTAGATGAACACGGCGAACAAAATCACATAGCTGAATAGCTTCAGCACATCACCAAAACGGTCCCGCACAAAGGTGTCGTAAAACGCAAGTTCGGAGGTACCCACCGGCCACAGCATGCGCAATGTGATAATCACGGCAAACGCCAGCGTAATCAGCGCCAGCGCGTGCGTCAGCCCACGTCGTTTATCGGAGATAAACAGATCGGCAATCAAAATCACGCAGGCCATCACCGCGATAAGTATTTCCGGCAGAGCCAGTTGAAGTTCGGCAATAGTCATCAGTTCAACTTCGTTGTCGTAATGTGATCAACCAGATTGACCACGGAAGCATCCATCATTTCGATCAGCGGATACGGCCATACGCCTAAGCCCAATGTGAGTACGGCCAGTACCGTCAGCACCAGCCATTCGCGGCCGTTCAAGTCTTTCAGCGCGGCGACCGAGTCGTTGGCAATTTCGCCATAGAACACGCGCTTGACCAGCCACAAGCTATAGCCGGCGCCCAGAATCAATGTCATCGCGGCCAGGAAGGCGAACCAGAAATTGGCCTTGAACGCAGCCAGAATGACCATAAATTCGCCGACGAAGCCACTGGTGCCCGGTAAACCCGAGTTAGCCATGAAAAACAGCACGGCGAACATGGCGAACCACGGCATGGTGTTGGCGACACCGCCATAGGAGGCAATTTCACGGCTGTGCATGCGGTCGTACAGCACGCCGACGGCCAGGAACATGGCGCCCGAGATAAAGCCGTGCGAAATCATCTGTACCATCGCGCCCGAGATGCCGAGCGCGGCACCGGTTACATCGCCGGTATTACGCAGAATCGCGAAGGTCAAGAACAGGCCGAGCGTAACGAAGCCCATGTGCGAAATCGAGCTGTAGGCAATGAGCTTCTTCATGTCCTTCTGGGCCAGCGCAACAAAGCCGATATAGACGATCGCGACCAGCGACAGGCCGATCACAAGCCAGTCGAGTGCAGCCGACGCATCAGGCGCGATTGGTAGCGAGAAGCGGATCAGACCATAGCCGCCGATTTTCAGCATCACCGCCGCCAGTACCACCGAACCACCGGTCGGCGCCTCGACGTGCGCATCGGGCAGCCAGGTGTGCACCGGCCACATTGGCACCTTGACCGCAAACGCGATCAGGAAGGCGAGGAAGATCCAGATTTGCGCCGTCAGCGAAAGCGGGAATGCATGCAGATCGGCAATAGCGAAACTGCCCGACTGCAGATACAGCCAGATCAGCGCGATCAGCATGAACACCGAGCCGAAGAACGTGAACAGGAAAAACTTGATCGTGGCGAAGATACGGTTCGGCCCGCCCCAGATGCCGATAATCAGGAACATCGGCACGAGTATGGCCTCGAAGAAAATGTAGAACAGCATCGCGTCGAGCGCGGCGAACATCCCGGTCATCAGACCGGACAGCATCAGGAACGCAGCCATGTACTGCCCGACCCGATCGCTGATTGCCCAACCCGCGATAATCACAATCACGGTGGTCAGCGTGGTCAGCACGATCAGCGGCAGCGACAAACCGTCAATGCCGAGGTGGTAATGAATACTGAAGGCTTCAATCCATAGGATTTTCTGCTCAAACTGCATCGCGGCCGTGCTGTTGTCAAAGCCCGCAATCAGCAGCAGCGAAAGTAAAAACGCCACCAGTGCGGCAATCAAGGCGATAGTTTTGGCCAGCGCGGCCTTGCTTTCGGAAATAAACAACAGCACGGCACCGGTGACGATCGGCAGCCACACCAGCAGGCTTAATAGTTGTCCGTTCAATACGTCCATCATCGTCACCGCAGCAGTACGAACGCGAACACCAGCGCGACCAGTCCGATGATCATCGCGAACGCATAGTGATAGAGAAAGCCGGTCTGGATCGTTCTGAGCCGATTCGACACCGCGCCCACCAGACGGGCCGAACCGTGCACAAGCCAGCCGTCGATAATCATGCCGTCACCGCGCTTAGAGAACAGATGCGCCAGCTTCAGGCCGCCGGCGGTGATGACATTCTGGTACAGCTCGTCGAAACCGTATTTGCGGTCCAGAATGGTCCAGAGGATGTGCAGACGCGATTTCGCGGCGGCGGCGATTTCAGGCTTAAACAGATACACCACGGTCGAAATGGCGACGCCCAGCATGGCCAGCCAGAACACCGGCGTCACGAAGCCATGCAAGGCAAACTCGAACGGACCGTGAAATTTTTCAGCCAGTTTGATCAGCGGGTCGTGCACGGCCGACACGGTAATGGCATCGGACAGCGCGCCGCCGAACAGCAGTGGCTCGACCGTCAAATAACCGATCGCCAACGATGGAATTGCGAGCAACACGAGCGGCAATGTCACGACCCACGGCGGCTCATGCGCATGGATGAGCGTTTCTTTGTCGGTGCGCGACGGTCCGTGGAAGGTCAGATATAGCATGCGGAAGGTATACATCGCCGTCACGACCACGCCGGCATACACCGCGAACACGGCAAAGCTGACGCCCGGACGATCGACCAGCTTGACCGCCTCGATAATCAAATCCTTAGAGTAAAAGCCCGAGAAGAACGGAAAGCCGATCAGCGCCAGCGAGCCGATCCAGGCCGTCACCGCAGTAATCGGCCATTTTTTCGCCAGCCCACCCATCTCACGCATGTCCTGCTTGTGATGCAGCGCGATGATGACCGAGCCGGCGGCCAGAAACAGCAGCGCCTTGAAGAACGCATGGGTCATCAGATGAAAGATCGCGATCGAATAGGCCGACGCACCAAGCGCGACGGTCATGTAGCCGAGCTGGGACAGCGTTGAATAGGCGACCACGCGCTTGATGTCATTCTGAACAATGCCGATCAGGCCCATAAACAGTGCCGTAATCGCGCCAATCACCAGAATAAAGCTTAGTGCCGTGGTCGACAGTTCATACATCGGTGACAGCCGCGCGACCATGTAGATACCGGCGGTAACCATGGTCGCGGCGTGGATCAGTGCCGAAATCGGAGTCGGACCTTCCATTGAATCCGGCAGCCAGACGTGCAGCGGCACTTGAGCCGATTTACCCATCGCACCGATAAACAGACAGATGCAGATGAAGGTCAGTACCGACCATTCCATACCGCTAAAGATCGAGATTGTGGTGTCGGTCAAACCCGGCGCGGCCGCAAAGGCTTCGGCAAAATCGAGCGTGCCCATGTACATGAGCACGGCCGCGATGCCAAGCAGCAGACCGAAATCACCGGCGCGGTTGACGAGGAACGCCTTGAGGTTGGCCTTGGTCGCCGAATCTTTCTTGAACCAGAAGCCGATCAGCAGATACGAGACCAGACCAACCGCTTCCCAGCCGAAGAACAGCTGCAGAAAGTTGTTGGCCATCACCAGCATCAGCATGGCGAAGGTGAACAGGTTGATGTAGGCAAAGAAACGCTGATAGCCCGGATCGTCCTTCATGTAGCCAATGGTGTAGACGTGCACCATGAGCGAAACGAAGGTCACCACGACCATCATCAGCGAGCTGAGCGAGTCAATCAAAAAACCGATTTCAAAGCGGATGTCATCGATCAGCGCCCAGGTGTAGACAGTGTAGTTGAGCACCGCCATGTCGTTGACGAACACCTGCCAGGCCACGTAGGACGACAGCGCAAACGAGCCAGCCACGGCCAGGATCGTAATGCTGTGCGCGCCGGTCCGGCCGACCTGATGCCGCAACAGCCCCGCGATTGCACTGCCGACCAGCGGCAGCAGCGGAATCAGCA
>JBCCHH010000232.1:0-3845 GCA_039028855.1 Pseudomonadota bacterium
ATGATTTCACGCCCGGCGATTTCATTGTCCGGCTAGAAAACAGCGCAGGTACAGTCGTTACCGAGTTGGAAATTACTTATGTTATTTCAATATTCAACGACCAGGACCGTGGTAACAGCCTGAATTTCTCCTGGTCGCTGGATAACAGCAATTACACAGCAGTCCCCGGACTCGATTTTACCAGCCCAGAGATTCCAGATCCCAAACCCGCCTGGAGTAGTTCAAATCGAAACACTACGCTCATGGGTCTTAACCTGAATCCGGGTGATCCCATCTTCCTGCGCTGGACTGGTAGCGATTTACCCAATCAAGGTGGCTCGCGCGATGAGTTCGCTATTGACGATATTCAGGTCACGACCCCTTCCGGTACCCCAAGCGAGCTTGCAATCACCGCAAGCGGACCCGCCAACGCCAATGCGGGTGACTCCGTTGTTTACGCCATCACAATTGAGAATGAGTCGACCACATCACCAATGATCGATCTCGCACTGTTCGCTACACTACCCACAGGTCTGAGTTACGTTTCAGACACCAGCGGCACAGCACCAAGCGTACTGTCCGTCGACATGCTGGAATGGGACTTTGGCACATTGGCTGCGGAAGATTCCATTGTTTTCGACATCACGCTCGACAGCGATGGCGGAATTACAAACGGTAGCGATTTATCGACCCTGTTCGAAGTCATCGCCAACCTCGACGGCAACGAACAAAGCGATAGCGACACGGTTGAAACAACGTTCAGCAACAGCGACCCGGTCGAAATCTTCACCATCCAGGGTGAAGGCGAACGCTCACCGTTCGCACCGCCAACTGGCGGAGACGATGGTGATACGGTCACCACTGAGAACAACGTAGTCACGGCGGTTGCAGGCAATGGATTCTTTATGCAAATGCCAGATGATCGCGACAGCTCCAGCCTGCCGCTGGCGTCGCGTGGCCTGTTTGTGTTCACGGACTCGGCACCTGCAGTTGCGGTTGGCGATCTGGTCGATGTGACCGGTCCGGTAGTTGAATTCTTCAATTTGACCCAGATCGGTAACCCCGATTCGGTTAGCGTGGTCAGCAGTGGTAGCCCGCTGCCTGCACCGATTACGCTCGACGCGACACTGCCGTCGCCCAACCCGGAAAGTCTAAGCTGCGTTGATAGCCAATTCGAGTGCTATGAAAATATGTATGTCACGTTACCGAATGGTTATGTCACCGCGCCCAGTCAGTCGTTTGGTTCAGCACCCGTTGCCGAAGCCTTCATCAGTGCCGACGGCGAGCGCATTCTGCGCGGCGAAGGCGAAGCCTTCCCCGGCGTTGATGGTTGTGCCACCTGCCCGGTCTGGACAGGCGCACCGGAATTGTTTGAAATGGATCCGCGTCGTTTCGATTTGCGCAGTGAGCCGCTGGCCGGCGGCACTACCTTCAATGCGACCGGTGTGATGGGCTTTTCTTTTGGTGATTATGTATTGTGGCCAAGCGAGCTCAATATCACTAGCGAGCCCTCACTGCCTGATGCAATTAATAATTTCGACAGCAACAGCCTGACCATCGGCTCACTCAATGCACTCAATCTGTTTGACGATGATGAAGGTCCCGCACGCGCCATTGAAGCTTGTGGCAGTACCGATAATGCAGTCGATCGCGAAGAACTGTCGGAAACCGATTACGCCGCAAAATTGAACAAACTTGCGACCTACATCGTGACGGGTTTGGGTGGGCCAGACGTGCTTGCAATACAAGAAGTCGAAAGCACGGTTGTACTTCAGGATCTGGCCGATGAAATTGAAGCGCTTGATCCGAGCCTCGTCTACACGCCACGCCTGGAGTTTGGTAATGATCAGGGCAACATCAATAACGGTTATCTGATCAACGAAGCGCGCATACAAATTGATAGCGTTGTTCAACTCGCGGCGGATGAATGCCTGACACTAGACAACTCACCACTGCATGATCGCCCGCCACTGCTGCTGCGCGGCACATTCATCGGCAATGGCGCCACCTGGCCATTTGCGGTGTATAACCTGCACATGCGCTCACTCGGCGGAATTGCCAATGCCGATGGTCGCACGCGCCTGAAGCGGCATACCCAGGCACAGTCCGTCGCAACGCTGGTTCAAGAGCTGCAAACAACCGAGCCCGACCTGCCGATTGTTGTGATTGGTGATATGAACGCCTTTGAATTCAGCGATGGCTATGCCGATGTAGTCGGTCACCTGCTCGGCTCTGCCGACCCAAGTCAAAACCTGGTTTCGCAGGAGAACCAGAATGAGCCTAATTTCAGCGACAATATTCCAAACCCACCGCTGCGTTTGCCGCTACTGGACTTGCCGGAAACCGAACGATATTCGTTTATCTTCAACGGCGTTTCTCAGGCACTCGACCACGCGATCGTCGATGACACGGCCGAGCGTGTGTTGACTTCACTTGAATACTCACGTGCCAACGCCGATTACTGGGAAGGTTTTGAATTTGATTTCAATACCGAAGCCTATGCTTCTGACCACGATGGTCTGGTCATTACCCTGGTTCCAGGGCTGTTGTTCGCAGATGGGTTTGAGAACGACTGATCGCAAACAATAGGCTTGCGCTGGATTAGTAAAAGGCGCCGCCAGGGCGCCTTTTATTTTTGGCTGGGTTTGCAGATAATCGACGATACGCTACTTATCATCGATGTAATCCCGATCATCAAAGCTGCGCACCCATTCGGGTTTGAGCATGGTCAAAAGCGTCATCAGCGCACCGTTGATAAAGCCTTCTGAGATCATCGCCATCGGAATAAACACCAGATAATCGCCGGCCACACGATCCCAACTGTACACACCGGTGACAAACAACAGCAACCCGGCAATAATCAGCGTTGCGGCAATGACTACCATACCGCCGAAGTGTGCGGTAATGATCAGATAGACAAAATAGTGCTTTGGAAGCAAGCGATATACCCCAAACCTGAAATAGCTGAGCAAGCAGAATCGGAAACACCACGCCGATAAGGCCATTGATACCGAACGCAGGCCAGTCGTACAGACCCACCGCGGTCATAGCGAGCAACGTGATGGATGCCGCCATCAGCGTCAACCGCCAGCCAAACACGAGCACAACCGACATAATGCCAAGAAAATGAAGCTCAAGACCGGCCGCCACTTCTGCCCGCATCAACCAAAGCCCGGCCATCATCAGGCAAGCCGCGACAAACAGCCATTCAAGCAGATTTTTTCGTAACAAACCCCAGCCGGCACCTCGCACGTTCCAGGCTACGAATAAAAAAAACAGAGCCCATGCGCTCCAATTCAACTGGTCAGGCAGTAAATCAGCGGGAATATTCACGTCGCGCAGCATAGCTGAAGGTCGTGATGAATGGTCAGATATCGATAAATCTCAGATAGCGCGATGGTCAACTGTTTCTGATCGCACCATCCCTCCTGATGCGATAATTAATCATCTGCGACCTTTTCCCGTTTTATAGCGTCTAAGTACCGATGGAGCCGTCGAATTTTATTCAGTCGATTGACGAACTGAGCCTGCAGGCGCTGAAAAAAGAGTGTCGGCAGACGCAGTCGCGCGTGTATCAGCGCTATGCCAAGGCCGCCTGGACGCTGGCCTTACGCCTGAGTGGCTGCGAGGCTCGTGCCTGGGATGCAGTGCAGGAAGGGTTTCTACAGGCCTTTGGCAAAATTGGGCAGCTGCGAGAGCCATCTTCTTTCGGTTTCTGGTTGCGGAGAATTATCGTGAATCAGGTCATGGATCAGTATCGTCACAGGCTTGAGTCGCTGTCCGATGAAGTAGCCGACCTGCCCGGCCCTTCCAATTCTGTCGATAACTGGATGGATATCGAAAAAGCCTTGCTGCGGCTGGACAAA
>JBCCHH010000233.1:0-3833 GCA_039028855.1 Pseudomonadota bacterium
ACCCCCAGCGCTTCGGCAACGCTGCTCGATAATCTCGACATCCGAAGCGTCGGGAAGATGGTCAAAAAAGTTATTCAGCTTGCCTGAATGGTTGAGTGGTTTTTGCATACGGGTTCCGGTCTATACCGCTAGACAAACAAAGCCAACACTCTTGCCGCAGCCTGCTCAGGCGTTGCTAAGCCCTGTGGATGCTCGGCCGGCCAGATTCGAGAGCGCAAGGGACTGTAGAACGGGCCGGGATTGACAGCATGAACCGCGATGTTTTTTGCCCGACACTCTGCACGCAGAATATCCGCCAGCGCTTCACGCCCGGCCTGGGTCACGCCGTATGCACCCCAGTAGGCGTTTCTAACCTGATTCAAATCATCATTCACCCAAACTATCTGACTGCCTGATGTTTCGGCCAACAAGGCAAGCAGTGCCTGACTGAGCAGAAATGGACCGCTCAAGCCAGCCTGCAGCGTTTTGATCCATTCATCGGGCGGCACATGCTCGAACGGGCTCAGCGAGGCAAAATCGGCTGCGGCATGAATCAAGCCATCGAGCCGCCCTACGGTCTGTTCGATCTGTTCAGCCAGTTCCGCGTAATCCTCTGGACCAGCACCGGCCAAATCCAGCGGCACCAGCAACGGTGGGCGACCGATCGCAGCGAGTTCATCGTGAAGCTGGTTCAAGCCAGGCAAATCCCGATCGAGCGCGATACAGTCGCAACCGGCCTCAGTCAGCCCATGCACCAGTGCCCGGCCCAGTGCGCCGGCCGCGCCTGTAATCAAGATAGTCCTGTTGCTATTTTCCAAAATCAAGCTTCCTTTTTCCATGTCGCGCCCGCATCATAGTGATTGACCAAACCAGCCATTGATGAACTGCGGACAGGATATGCCGTTTTACGAATACATTCTGGACTCTGAAACACCTGATGCAGATACTTCCGGCTGCGATTACTGCCGCGTGCGGTTTACTGTACTGCAGAAGATCAGCGATCCGATGCTTGCGCATTGCCCGGTCTGCCAAAGCCCCGTTCGACGCATCATTTCACCGCCCCATGTCGTTTCGGGCAAAGCGCACCAGCTCAGGGAAAGCAACATCGAGAAAGCCGGCTTCACGCAATACAAAAAGATCGGCAAAGGCGTCTACGAAAAAACCGCCGGTAAGGGACCCGGTATTATTTCGGACGACGGCTGATCTTAGCCGTGCGTTAACTCACTGCTTACTGCCAGTGCCGGATAGGTAAGATATCCGGTTCCGAGCCTCTATGGAGTTCCGTCAATGAATCGTTCGATTGTTTCCCTGCTTGCCGCAGCAAGCCTGATCCTGGCACTGCCGCCCGCGTTCGCCGATGATCACGAGCTGCGCCCGGTTACCCATGAAGAAGTCTGGTTGATGCAGCGCCTGAGTGCGCCAGTGATCAGCCCCGATGGCCAACACGCGGTGATTTCGGTGACCGAACCCTCGTATGCCGATGATGAAAGTGTATCCGACCTGTGGTTGCTTGCCCTGGACGGCACCCGTCAACCGCGTCGACTGACTTCTTCCGCAGCCGGTGAAGGAGGTGTGGCCTGGAGCCCGGACGGCACGCGCATCGCTTTCAGCACCGTGCGCGGCAAGGCCGAAGATGAAAAGGCACAGATTTTCATACTGCCGATGGATGGCCCGGGCGAAGCAGTGCAAATCACCAGCCTGTCTACCGGCGCCAGCAACCCGAAATGGAGCCCGGACGGCACCCAAATCGCATTTGAAAGCCGCGTATTTCGTGATGCGGAAGATGACCCGGCCAATCAGGCCATTCAAGCCGAACGCGACGAGCGCGGTATCAATGTGTCGGTGTATGAAGTATTCCCGATCCGGCAATGGGATCGCTGGCGCGATGATCTGCAGACGCGTCTGTTCGTTCAGGATGCCACGCCGGGTGCAGAAGCACGGGATCTGATGGTCGATAGTGATCTGGTTTCCGGTCCCGGCTTTTCCGGCGTACCGTCTTTAAGCAGTGATAGTCTGCATCCTGTTTGGACTCCCGAAGGTGATGCGCTCATCATCAGCGCTACAGAGAATCTGCATCATGCGGCTTACTCCGATGTGCACTATCACTTATATCGAGTGCCGCTAGGCGATGGTCGGATTCAGGCGCTCACTGACGGCGATACCTATGGCTGCACGGGCGCGAAATTCTCCTCTGATGGTGAGTATCTGTTCTGTGATTATTCACCCAGCAATGAGTTTGTCTACAATCATACCGAGATTGCTCGAGGCCACTGGAATGGAAACCGACTGGGCCGGCTTGAACTGCTGAGCGTAGGCTTTGATCGCTCGGTCAGCGGCTATTCGGTCAGCGAAGACGGCGAGACGATTTATCTGAATGCGCACGATCACGGCCGTACACGCCTGTTTGCGCTGGACGTAGCCAGCCAGTCGGTGCGTCATCTCGACGAAGACAGTTCCGGCGTATACGGCAGCCCGGAAATTGCCGGCGCAAAACTGGTCACCACCTGGCAAAGCTCAACCACGCCGGCTGAAATTGTGCATGTTGACCCGGCCAGCGGTGAGCACATCGCGCTGACCTCATTCAACACCGAGCGCGCAGCGGGCCTCGATCGCCCGGCCTTTCGCAGCTTTTGGTTTACCAGTTCCAGTGGCCGGGAAATCCACAGTTGGCTGGCGCTGCCGCCCGGTTTTGACGAGTCCGAGGAGTATCCGCTGGTGCTGTTTATCCATGGCGGGCCGTTCAGCTCGTCGCTAGATGCCGATCACGTGCGCTGGAGCCCCCATCTACTCGCCTCATCTGGCTATGTTGTGCTATTGACCGACTACACCGGCTCAGTCGGCTACGGCGCACAGTTCTCGCGCAACATCGAAGGCGATCCGCTCGCAGGTCCCGGCCAGGAGCTGATCGAAGCGGCCGATGAAGCCATCCGCCGCTTCGACTTCATTGACGGCGAACGCCAGGCCGCGACCGGCGCCAGCTACGGCGGCCATCTGGTTACCTGGCTGCTCGGCAACACCGATCGCTTTGATGTCATGGTCAGCCACGCCGGTCTGATTGATCTGGAAGGCCAGTATTCGACGAGCGATGTGATCTACCACCGCGAACTCATGAACGGCGGCCCGGCCTGGGGCGATAGCCCGATCTGGCGCGAGCAAAGCCCATCGAACTACGTGCAGAACTTCTCAACGCCGACCCTGCTGACGATCGGCGAAAAAGACTTCCGCGTACCCGTCAACCAAACCATTGCCGCCTGGAGCTATCTGCAGCGCATGCAGGTATCATCAAGATTGCTCGTATTCCACGATGCCAACCACTGGATCATGAATGGCAATGAAGCGCGTTACTTCTGGCAGGAGGTGCATGCATGGTTGGAGGAACACCTCTAGCAAGACCAGGCAATGTCAGGCAAGGGCCCATCCATGCTGGCCCTTGTTCAAAATCGAGCTGCATTGGCTTGACACGTTTGTTTACAGCACGCAATCACAAGTCTAGGATATGGCCAGGTCTATTGGCGAACCATTGGTAAAAAGTGACGAATCACAGAAAACGAACTGAACCTGTGTTGAACAACCGACCTGATGGCGAAGAATACTCAAACGATTCGCCTTCAGAAAACGCTGCCTCTGAGCAAGCCAACAGCCTGACGTTTCGCCGGTTGAATGTGCTCATCGTTGTGTTGCTCAGTCTGTTAGTCGGCAATCAGGTTTGGGAGCGTATTCAGGAGTATCGCACTCAAAAAGCGATAGAACAGTGGGCTGATCAAGCGTCGTCGCCGAGGGCGCTGATCCGATTGCCGGTCACCGCAACCGCGCTCGGTGGACCGAGCGGTCCGGCCGGGCCGGCCGAGCCGAGG
>JBCCHH010000234.1:0-3791 GCA_039028855.1 Pseudomonadota bacterium
CCGCCGAGCGGGTTGACCTTTTCCTTTTTGTAGATATCCATCATGGCCTGGCCGAACTTCTGTCGGTCGTCGCCATAGCGTTCTTTAAGCTGCTGGATGCGCGGCTGCAGTTTGCGCAGCTTGCCCATCGAGCGGAACTGCGCCTGAGTCAATTTATAGAACGCAAGCTTGATTAGCAGCGTTAGCAGAATAATCGCCAGGCCCCAGTTCTGAACCACACTGTGAATATGATCGAGCAACCAGAACAGTGGCTTGGAGAAAATCGTGAATATGCCGTAATCCACCGTCAGGCTCAAACCCGGCGTTACATCATCGAGCCGGCGTTGATGTTTCGGACCCGCGAACAAGGTCGATTCAAATACATGACGGCTACCCGGCTCGACCTGTACCTGGCCCGAAGTGGCCGACAGCGCAAAGCGATTCGGCACAACCTGCTCGACCACGCGCGTGGTATAGCGATGGGTTTGTTCGGCTTTGGGGATCCAGCTCGCGACGAAATAATGCTGCACCATGCCGGCCCAGCCCCCGTCGAAGCTGGACTGCAACGGCTCATCGGCAAACTCATCGAACGGCAGTTTCTGGAATTTTTCTTCCGGGTGATAAATCGCTGCGCCATTAAAGCTGATGCGCTCGGGGTTGGTAAAGCTCATCGCGCCCCCGCCGACGCGGATTGGCGAGCGCTGTAGCTGCAGATAACGACTGCCGCGCCAGGTCTCAGCCGAGTCGTTTTCAATTTCGATGCGATGCTCAATCACATAGGTGTCGCGGCGGAAGATCCAGGTTTGGGTGATAAGCAGACCGTTCGCACCACGCCAGCGTAGCGGTACTTCCAGCGTATCGGCATCGGACGCAAGTTCGTAGAAATCGCGTTCATAATCAAATTCATTGGTGTGGTTTGGCGCCAAACCGGCCGCATCGACCAGGCCGGCTTGTGCAACAAACCATTCGTTCTGGCTTTCATTTAACAGCGTAAACGGAACATCGGGTTGATCAACGCTGACCGGATATCGGCGCAGGCGCAAATCTACCAGCGAACCGCCGACTGGGTTGATTTTTGCGATTAATCGATCGGTTTGTACTTCAATCCGGCTACCCGAAACCATGGCCGGTGCACTCGGCAAATCGGTACGTTCAGCCGGACGCGGCACTTCGCTGGCCGGTGTATCGACCATCTCCGGTAGTTCGGGAATGGCTTGCTGTTGACTACTGCTCGGATCAATCGGTTCGGCACCGGGTAGCGGTTCAACCGGGTTCGGAACTTCGCTATTGAACTGGCTCTGCCATTCCACAAACAGCATGAAGCCCAGAAAAATCAGCAACAACAGCAACAGCGTTCTTGTGTTCATTCGCGTTCAAACCATTCCCAAAGTTCATTTAGTGCCGTTCGCAGTGCTGCGTTATCGGCATCGGCGGCCGCGGGGCGGGCACGTACAACATAGTCATTGGCTTTCAACTGTCGACGCCGGAGGCGAAACGATTCTCTAATCTGGCGTCGGATGCGGTTGCGTTCCACCGCCAGGCGGTGGACCTTTCGCGAAACCGTGATGCCCAGCCGGGCACCGACTTCCGACTCTAGGCCTGAACCACGCGCATGATGAATCCGAAACAGGCGATTGGCACGTACCTTGCGCGCACGAAATACACGTGCAAAGCGGTTTTTTCCGGTTAAACGAGTCGCCTTGTTGAGTCTGTACATGCACCGACGACTCCGCGGCCAAGCCGGCTCGCTCTGACTCGCCTCCAGTCAGCTCTTATTCGTTTCGATCAGGCCGAAAGACGTTTGCGGCCGCGAGCTCGACGAGCATTGATAATAGCGCGGCCAGAGCGAGTGGCCATGCGCGCACGAAAGCCGTGACGTCGAGCACGCTTGAGTGTGCTGGGTTGAAATGTACGCTTCATGACAGTGTTCCTTAATACCAAAGATGATTAGCGATCGTTCACCAGCCCACTTTTTAGCTGGCGACAAAAAGACCTGCCATTATACTAGTTTCAATCACTTGGGCGCAATACTGTCGACCTGATCTGAACTCGCGATCTATTGACGAGGTCGGGTAGGACAACAGTCATCAGCGACCAGATTTGCCGCTATGGTATTTACTTGACTGCGGTCGGTACTGTTCAACCATCGTGCACCTGATAGACTGACGATTTTAAGCCTGCGAGTATTACTTGTTAGCACGTTCTGCGTTCGCAATCGAGCCAGACGTGCCGCTTTTCTTGCCAAGCAATGCTGCATCGCGATAGAAACACTCAATAAATAAGCATCGCCAGTGAACAATAGAATCGACCCATGCTGATATACGCATGAACGCAGATCTAAGCCATCTTTGGAGCAAATGCCTGGAGCGACTGGAGCGTGAGATTTCGCTCGAAGAACTCAACACGTGGTTGCGCCCCCTGATCGCCCAAACCGGTGAAAACAGTACGGTTCGTCTGCTGGCGCCTAATGATTTTGTATCTGAGCGGGTCAATCAGAAATACCTTGAGCTAATTCGCGACTTCTTTGCCGCACATGAGTTTGCGCGCGAGTCTGTCGACGTGGTAGTCGGCCAGTCCGTAGCCGGTGAAACGCGAGCCTTGGCGAGCGCCCAAAAACGCGTCAATGGCTTTGCCTCGGGGCTCGATGACCGTTTTCGTTTCGATAATTTTGTCTTGGGTAAATCCAACGAATTAGGCTTTGCCGCAGCGCAACAGGTCGCGCGTAACCCCGGTAAGGAATACAATCCGCTATTGCTGTATGGTGGTACCGGCCTAGGTAAAACGCATCTGCTGCATGCAATCGGGCAAACGCTGGCGAGTCAGTCCGATGATCGCAAAGTCGTGTATTTGCACTCGGAAAAGTTTGTCAGCGAGATGATCAAAGCGCTGCGGCATACTTCTATCGATGCGTTTAAAGCACGTTACCGGTCGGTCGATGCTCTACTCATCGATGATATTCAGTTTTTTGCTGGCAAGGATCGCTCACAAGAGGAATTCTTTCATACCTTCAACGCGTTGATCGAGGCACGCCAGCAGATCATTTTGACTTGCGACCGTTACCCGAAAGAGGTCGAAGGCCTTGAGACCCGGTTGCGTTCACGCTTCGGCTGGGGTTTATCTGTGCCGATCGAACCGCCTGATTTCGAAACGCGGGTAGCCATCTTGCTGAAAAAGGCGGGCGAAGCCGGATTTGAATTGAATGAAGCCGTGGCCATGCTGATCGCCCGGCACATCCGGTCGAACGTGCGAGATCTCGAAGGCGCGTTAAATTCATTGATCGCACACTCACGCTTTTCAGCTCGTGCGATTGACGAGGAATATACGCGCGAAATTCTGCGCGATGTGCTAGCCGTACATGATCGACAGATCTCACTGGAGAACATCCAAAAAGAAGTCGCCGCTTACTATCAGCTACGCATTTCCGACCTGTTGTCCAAGCGACGGATGCAGTCGATTGCACGCCCTCGTCAGATGGCAATGTTTCTGGCCAAAGCGCTCACGCAACACTCTCTACCTGAAATTGGCGATGCATTTGGTGGGCGCGATCATACCACTGTGCTGTACGCCTGTCGTAAAATCGAAGAGTTATGCAAAGAAAACGCACAGTTAAGTGAAGATCGCGCTCGCCTGATGCGCCGGTTATCGGTTTAATGTGAATTTGTCCGTTTGATAAAACATGTTGATGCATGCGGGTACAAGTTGTGGATAATTATTTGAACGATGATCACTGTCAAATTATTCAATATTTATCCACAACTTGCTGAATCACTACGAGTAAACTAATTTAGTTTAACTTATTGATTTATAAATAA
>JBCCHH010000235.1:0-3790 GCA_039028855.1 Pseudomonadota bacterium
CACCGACGCTGGTCGCGGTTAAAGCTACGCCGACAAACAGCGAGGACAAAAGATCCAGATGCAGCCAATACCGTGCAGCCGCATAGCCCGCCAGCCCACTGATCGCTACATTCCAGAACCAGATGCCGAGCGCATTCGGCAACTGCCTGCGCAGGTCTTTAAGATCGGCTTCCAGCCCAACCTTGAACAACAGCATCACCAACCCGGCCTCGCCAAGCAGCCGCAGTGCGGGCAGCGCACTTGAGAACTGCTCGAACTGTGTCAGCAACCCGCCAAGCAGTACACCCAGCGCGATGAAGAACAGCATGATCGGCAAAAACCGACTGCGTACGAGTACACGAATCAACAGAATGCACAGCAACAACGCACCGACAACAAGCAGCGCACCGGGTTGATGGTGCTCAACGATCGAATTCATGCAGTCAGAACGATCGTCATTGCAATCGTCAAATGTTCAGTGCGATTCGACCGCATAGCCAGAATCGCCTGCCTCGACCGGACCTTGCCCAATCCAGCGCTCGAATGGCCAGTCGACGCCATCACGCATTGCTGCCAGCGCTTCGCGTTCGCGCGAGACGATCGTGCCGACGAACTCGCTCGCGTCGCCCATCGCAGCGAAGGCCTCGATGCCGCGGACCAGAAATTCCTGCAGTTCGCCAAAACCAGCCGCGACCGCCGGGCCGTGCATCCAGCGCAACATGCGGCGAATCATCTTGCGCTTAACGGTTTCATCAAGCAATTGTCCCAACTCGCCGATCAATTGAATCTGCTCCTCTCGCCGCTGCCACTCGCCCATCTGGCGATACGCTGCAGCATAGCTTGGCTGGTTCAGTTCACCATCAATCAGCCGCGACAATTCGGCATCGAACTGCATGCTGATCCACTGTAGTCGCATCGCCTCGCCGATGGCATGCAGCAAGTGTTCGGGCAGAAAGCGCCGCATAATCGGCACGACACGCTCAAGCTGCCGATCGCGCTCACGCATATCGCGCCCGCCGTACAACTCTTCAAGGAAAAAAATGCAGGCTTCGCGATAGCGCTGTTGTGATTTCAGATCGTCATAGGTCGCACGCAGCCGCATGCGCTGCCAGTGCTGCAGCTCATTCAGTCGAGGATACCTGGCCGGATTGGTGTCGATATGCAGCACTACGGCATGGTTTTTGGCAATCTGATCGGCCAGATGTTGGGATTCAGAAGAGTGGCTCATAAATCAGGTTCAGTTTCGGTAACGATCCAACAGTACCCAACCAATCAGCCAAGCTGTTCGATCACTTCAATCAACTCCTTGCGCTTGCGCCGGAAAACCGCAACCGTTTCGACATGCGCATAACGGCAAATTTGCTGTTCATCAAGCAGGAAAACACCGCGTTTCATGCCGAGCATACCCTTGCAGCCGTAGCCTTCGGCCACTTTCAAATCGGGATCGGACAGCAGAACAAACGGCAGATCATGCTTTTCGCGAAACGCGCGGTGCGATTCGATATCGTCCGCACTGATGCCGACGACGGTGACCCCCAAACCCGCAAAAACCTCGATGCCGTCGCGATAATCACATAGCTGAGCCGTGCACACCGGCGTGTTATCGCCCGGATAAAACACCAGCAGCAGCTTCTGACCGGCCTGCTCGCGTAAGCGAAAGGTCTGGCCGGAATCATCAACGAGCGAAAAATCTGTTGCTTTTTCATTGACTTGTATTGACATCGGAATATTGCTTCATCCTTGGTAACCTGCAGCACCATACCAAAGTCCGGTCTACGCGTTACAATAAAAAGATGCTTACGCTGAATACTGCAAAGAACCCGGAACGCACGCGGCGGGTGCCGAAAATCGGTCTCGCCATCGCCGGCGGCGGCCCGGTTGGTGCAATTTACGAACTCGGCGCGCTGCGCGCCATCGATGAAGGCATCGACGGCCTGCGTCTGCATCAGCTCGATATCTACGTCGGCGTCAGCGCCGGCGCATTTCTTTGCACTAGCCTGGCCAATCAGGTCACGACCAGCCAGATGTGCCGCATCTTCATGGGCACCTCCAGCGCCGAATTCCAGTTCGAGCCCGAGACCTTCCTCAAGCCGGCCATCGAGGAATATCTGAGCCGCATACGCAACCTGCCCTCGGCCATTTACGACTTGGTCAGCGAAGCCATCCGTCATCCGGCACGGCTGGCACGACTGGAATCGGTTGGCGGCCTGTCGAAAATTCTGCCGACCGGGCTGTTCGACAACCACACCATCGATCACTTCATCAGCCGCGTACTCAACCGCGCCGGTCGCACCAATGATTTTCGTGAACTCGAAACCACGCTTCGCGTCGTCGCAATGGATCTGGACAGCGGTCAGGCCGTGCGATTCGGCGAACCTGGGTACGACCATGTGCCGATCTCCAAAGCTGTCCAGGCCTCGGCCGCCCTGCCCGGTCTGTATCCTCCGGTCGAGATCGACGGCCACTATTACGTGGATGGCGCACTGCGACGCACGCTGCATGCCTCGGTTGCCCTGCATGAAGGCGTCGATCTGCTGATCGGCCTGAATCCGCTGGTGCCGTTCGATGCCGAACTGCAGCAGCGCAGCCACAAAGAACTCAAGGAAAACCGCCTGATCCAGGGTGGTCTACCCCTGGTGCTGTCGCAAACCTTCCGCGCACTGATTCAATCGCGCATGCAGATCGGCATCGCCAAATATGCCGATCAATTTCCGAAGTCGTCGATTCTGCTGGTCGAACCGAACCGCAACGACGAGCGCATGTTCTTCACCAACATCTTCAGCTATTCCAGCCGTAACGAACTGGCTGAGCATGCGTATCAGACCACCCGCGCCGAACTATTATCCCGCGCTGACGAGCTGGAAAAATTCCTCGCCCCCTATGACATGCAACCCAACCGCGAGACACTGTCCGATAACCGAACGCTTGCAACCAGCCTTAAGCACGAACCGGCCTTTCTGGCCCCACTCGGTAACAATCTGGCACGCAGCCTGGATCGGCTGGATCGGGTGTTAGAAGAGATTTAATCTAATTAGATTGAATTTATCCTGCTCAGACAGAAGTCGTCAACTTAATGCAATAAACTGTTATTACCAAGTCAGAAAATTTAATATTTATTCTTTGATCAAGCCAAGAGGAATGACTGTCCAACCCGTTTCTCCTAACTCTGCGAGAAGTGTTTCAATCATCTTAGGAAGCTCACTTTCATTTTCACTTAAATCAACAATCATTCGAGCACATGCTAGTCGAAAAGTTATTATGTAGTTATTACTTTGGGAAACATATGGCTTATTAAACTCATGCTCATAGTGTTCGAAATCACTCTCCTGTAAAAAAATAATATGCCGTTTCCCTTTACCGTTGCGAACGTAATTTCTAATGGCATTATATTTTGGTTTGTACATTTCATCAGCACCAACATAATAAGCAAGAGCTGAAACAGCAATTTTATATATTCCTCTTTGAAATTTCTTAGATTTTCCAATATAGAAATCCGCGGAGATCTTAGCGTAATTGCCAATTTTTTCGAATGATGCTTTAATGTTTCTTGGCTGGCCTTTATATGCACCAACTCTTGTCCCATCTGAGGCCATAACTGGTCTATTTTCCATATTGAAAAAAATTTTCGGGCCAGATTTATCATAAAAACCATAGACATTACCGCGGCTCGCTATTTTAGGTGGCCTTCCTTTTTTTCTGGGAATTCCAGTTTGAAAAGCTAATAAATCCCAGTGGTCATATCGATGCGTTCGTATGCGGCCCCTGTCCGGTTCCGTCCGATAAACGGTCTGTCCTCATCTGCGGAGAACGG
>JBCCHH010000236.1:0-3780 GCA_039028855.1 Pseudomonadota bacterium
ACAAAAAAGCCACCGCGGTGCGATGGCTTTCGTGTTTTGGAGCAGGATGACTAAGTCATACTCAATCGAGCGTCTCAAAGCCGTCGGAGAACAGGGAATCATCGACTACCGGCACAACCACAGGGGCCGATACACCGCCGCCTGGGGCGGCGCTGTTGTCCAGCACAAACTCGATATCGCCGCCATTGCTGCTGATCAGCAAATCGGCCGCAGTCAGATTCAATTGAGCAGTGTTGACATCGATAATCGTGATGCTGCGTGCATCGCCATCGACCAGAATCACGCTGCCCATGCCGAAGCTGCCGCCTGTGATCGTGACCAGACTACCCGAAACATTACCCGGCAGCGGATTGGGATCGACCGCATCAATCACGGGGGGATCAATGACTTCGATATCGATTTCCAGCGTTTCACCATCAATCGCTACAGAAACCGGATCCGTGCCCGACGTACCCGGTGCGATATACGCCGATGGCGATATACCGGCAACCGTATCGGTGCTGGCCGGCATAACGGTACCCAGGGTGGCTGCAAACTCAACCGGCACGCCGTCCGGCAAGGTGCAGTCGATGACTTCGATACCGTCGTTGTTGTTGGTCACATCCAATGTGAGGGTGCTATTGCCGCCAGCCGCAATCACATCGGGGGCGGCTGCAAATTCAGCCACCAACCAACTATCGGCGATTACATTCATAGCCGACGGGTCGATCGTGTCACAGTTGCCACCATTCGGGCCTGCATTACAGCCCCACCAGTTATCATCCGCGATCGATTCGACATCGGTATCGGGCGGTGTGCCTACACCGGATACATCCTCGATGCCAACCGTGTTGTTAAAGAAACGGTTACAGCGCATGATGGCGGAGCCATTGGATTCCAGACGTACTGCAACTTCGGAGTTGATTGCCGTGTTTCTGGTAAACGTGAGTGGATCACGATTGGTCCAGTCGGCATTGAAGCGACCCGGCAGCCATTGATACGCTACGTTAGCGCCATCGACAAAGTTATTGCGGAAGATCGCGCCAGCACTGGGAACGATCAGGCCTCTGTTCTGTTCGCTACCTTCATCACGTTGCGAAGTAATGCGAAAGGCCTGCTGCTGATTGAGCGCGGCGTCATTGACCGGGTCGGCATTCTCAAAACGGTTGCCTTCAATCAAAATATTCTTGCGGAACGCATTGCTGTTTTCCCAGATACCGATAATGATTTCCGGGTCAGGCGCGGCCGCATTCAGCACGCGTACCATGTTGTTGACGATCTCCAGACCCTCATACGCACCGGAATTCGTGTTCGACTGCATCGCAACCGAGACTGAAATCAGAGGCCCGTTCGATGGCGTGTCGCCCTGAATCTCGATCAGGTTGTCGGCGATGCGGATATTGTCGCCGAACGCAAAGTGGATGCCGATGTTTTGGGCGCCCTCGCCGGCAACGGACGAGCCCGCGATATCGCGCGCCATGATGATGCGGTTGTTCAGGATCTGCGTGTCGTCATACACATTAATGCCACCGCCGGTAAAGTACTGGCCAATGGACACTTCAAAGTTATCAATCACCAGATTGGAAATTTCAATACCGCGATTATCTTCGCTGAAGATCAGCAGGAAGCCTTCGAACTCTACACCCGCCAGATCGCCCGGGCCGATAATGGTTGCATCACCTTGTGCGCTCGCCGTTAAGGCAAAGTCGCCCGCTCCTTCCGGTACCAGAATATTAAAGTCATCGCTGGTGTCGGTAACGCCGTCTGATCCCAAAACCCAGCTGCTGAACGCTTCGGTTTCCCTCCAATCAAAAATGCCTTCAAGCATGATTACATCGCCGGCCTGCACGATTTGAATGGCATCGTTAATTCGAGTGTAGTCGTTATCGTTTGCGGTCGGGATATCGCCGGTCAGGCCAACCGACCGGACATTGCCGCCCAATATCGTTACCGATGCTGAATTATTGTTGGATTGATCGTCATTATCGGCAAACACCGTTGCCTGATTGACAATCAGGTTCGGTCCGCTAACTTCAACATCGATCGTACAAATCGTGCTCTCGCCTGCTCCCAGCTCAACAAGATCAAAGCTAATCTGCTGACCTGTCTCGACCGCATCGGTTCCGTCATTACAACTGCCGCTGACGAAGCTGAGGTTGTCCGGAAGATCATCTTGCAGGCTTAGATTTTGCGTGGTAGCCAAGTCGGAATTAGTCACTGTGAGCGTATAGCTGAAAGTATCACCGATCATCTGTGCACCCATTGCATCGGTAGTTTTTTCCAGTCCGACCTCAGCCACTTCACCGACAACGGCCGTCTCGCCAATCAAAAACTGAATCTGCGTGCGGCCCACTTCCACACCATTAGCATCAAACGCAGCCAGATATACGGTGTACGTACCGTCTACCGTTGGGTCAAAATTCTCCAGCGCGCCTGCCAGGAAGAAGTCATAGCGCCAGGAGTTTTGCGCAACGTTGATGGTTTCATTATCAATCAGGCCCAGATAGGTCGCCTCATTGCCACCGGCAGTAGCGCCGCCACCATTACCGGTCGAATTATTGCCAAAGAAGTGGGTTGGAACGACGTTATCGATCATCGGTGGAATCGGATTAAATACCAGAAAGTCAGTCGCAAGACTCGGGTCTCCGTCCAAACCAAGTTCATAACTCAGCTCATTGAGCTCCAGATCGTTATTCAGGCTGGATCGATAGTCGGCATTGACCGACCACTCGAAGGACCAGATCGATGTCTGCGAACTTGGCGGATCACCAGGACGCTGTCCAGCATCGAAGCTGTAAGTGCCATCGTTGTTACTGCCAAAGTCATTTTGCGGCTCACCGTTTTGATCGAAGCGCAGCTTGCCACGCAGACCCAGCTCGATGCCATTACGCTGATCGGTGGTGAACGCTCCATTTACATTGCCGGTACCAAAGATCAATTCAGGAATCACATCCTGATCGAAGTTCAATTTCGGCTTGACTACAATCACGGTAATTTCGCTGCGGGCCAGTACCTGGATGCCGTTACGGGCTTCGAGATAAATGGTGTACTCACCTTCAAGCTTGGCGTTGTAGCCATCGAGCGGGGTGACCGGAAAGAACGCATAACGCCAGGAATTTTGCGCAACGTTATTGAATGCAATCAGGGTCTGATAGCTGGGCTCATCCGTCGCCTCATCGCCATCACCGTTAGCCGTGCTGTTATCGCCGATGGCATGGTCCCAGAATGGGTTGCCGAACGGTGACGGCAGCGCCAGTGGATCGAACGTCAGAAAATCCGTGCCGGGGCCCGGGTCAGCATCAAGCCCAAGCTCATAGGTCAAATCGTCGAGATTGAATATTGTCGAGCCATCGTAATTGGTGTTGATCGACCACTCAAAACCCCAGGGACCGGTGTTATCGGGCCGGCCAGGCGCAACGGTCGCAATATAGGTATACGTACCATCGCCATTGCTGTTAAAGATATTGTCCGGCAGGCCATTATCATCAAAGCGCAGCTTGGCACGCAAACCCACTTCAACGCCATTTTGACGATCGATGGTAAAGCCGCCGTTTGCATTACCAAACCCAAAGATGGCATCTGGCGTGACGTTGCCATCGAAAACAGTTGAACTGCCGCGCGGTGCAGATTCACCTTGTCCTACACTCGCACTACTGTTGGCACAAAACAACAGACTGATAATGATAAAGCCCGAACAAACCGATCGTGAAAACATAGCTTTCCCTCATGAAATCGTGTTGATACTGCCCAAGGACCCGGTACCGATTGTGACATATTTATGTCACAACTAATAACTTGATA
>JBCCHH010000237.1:0-3778 GCA_039028855.1 Pseudomonadota bacterium
ATTGGCACAACCGTAATCGGGACGGCGGTGTTCGCAACAATTCGTCCACCGGATTCACCGGTGACTATCCGTTCGTCTGTGGACAAGCGCCCTCACCATCATTGCAGGCCGGCAAAGGTAGGCCCGGTGGCGGTTCTGCAAGCGTTATGCCGTGGGCGCTAAAAAGAAACAGGCACAGCAGGGCCAGAATCGGCAATCTGCCGTAGGCACTCGCGACAGGCTGCGAGAAACAGCAAGAAGAGCTTGTATTGAGGTTCTGCATGCGAATACTCCAGTGAGTATCATTGAAGTAAGTGCAAAAAGAATTGCAAGTCCTATCAGCGAATGCATACTGCTCTGGTAGCAGCAATATCATGACAGATTACAATCCAAAGCCAGCCCCACCGAAAATCCAGTTGAACAGTGAAATGCCCAAGATTTATGCACTCAGTCCTGACAACAGATTGTGCCCGCTGCCGCTATACGGCTCGAAAATCTCGGCTGGATTCCCCTCGCCGGCCGATGAATATGTTGGCGACACGCTGGATCTGAACGAGTATTTGATCCACAACAAGACCGCAACGTTTTTCGTGCAGGTCGAAGGCCACAGCATGATCATGGCCGGCATCAACGAGGGTGATCTGCTCATTGTCGATCGCTCTGTACCGCCCAGGCATCAACAGATTGTGATTGCGCTGGTCGATGATGAATTCACAGTCAAACGCCTGGATTTAAGCGACGGGCTCAAGCTGCTGGCCGAAAATAGTGACTATCCGCCGATCGTACCTACGGGCGACGATCAGGTTGCAATCTGGGGCGTGGTCACGGCCGTGGTGCGCAAACTGTAGAACGCTCTCAACATTTGAGACTCAGGCGCGCTACGATTGAATCATGATTGCGCTATGCGACGTCAATAGCTTTTATGTTTCCTGCGAGCGGGCATTTGATCCGCGACTGGAGCGTCGGCCGGTCATGGTGTTATCGAACAATGATGGCTGTGCGATTTCGTTCAGTGACGACCTCAAGCGGCTGGGTGTCAAGATCGGTACGCCGCTGCATGAACTGAAAATGCTGATCGAACAGCACAACGTCAAGGTGCTGTCATCCAACTACGCGCTGTATGGCGATATGTCGGCGCGCGTACAAACGATTATCCGACAATTCTCAGACTGCGTCGAAGACTACAGTATCGATGAATCGTTTTTTCGGTTAAATCACCTGAACTCAACATCAGTAGTTGAGCATTCACAAAACCTCGTCAACCGTATCCAAACCTGGCTTGGGCTGCCTGTCTGCGTCGGTATTGGCCGAACCAAGACACTGGCCAAACTCGCGAACCGGATCGCTAAGAAGAGCAAGCATAAGAACGATGCTGCATCTCGGGTGCATCTGCTGGAACATGCAAGCGAGACTGATCGTCTATTGCGGCAAACGGCCGTCGGCATAATCTGGGGCATTGGTCAAAACATGCAGCAGCGACTGCAGACTATGGGCATTGAAAACGCACTGCAGCTCAAAAACACCAACCCCAAGTTGCTGCGCAAGCACTTTTCCGTAGTCGTCGAACGCATCGCCTATGAACTGAACGGCGTTGAATGCATTGCCCTTGAAGATCAGCACCAGGATAAACAACAAATCATCTGTACACGCTCGTTCGGTCGTAAGCTGTCTGACTTCGACATAATCAGCCACGCGCTGGCCTATCACATCACGCGCGGCTGCGTTACGCTCAGGCAGCAGGGCTCGGTCGCCAAGAGCATAAAAATACTGCTGCAGTCGGGCTCAAAGCACGCGCCGGGCGGGATTAAAAGCCATTCTGTTCGAGTGCAACTGGCAACCCCAAGCCGTGATACGCAAACGTTTATTACTGCTGGTATTGAAGGGTTCAGGCGACTGTTCAAACCGACGCTTAAATACCGCAAGGCCGGTATTGTGCTGACGAAGATCAGTGACCGAGAACAGCAGCAGGCTTCACTGCGAAACATCCATCAATGCAAAGCACCACTCACACACGATGGCACAATCAAAACTCATGCCTTGATGAACACGCTCGACAGCGTGAATGAGCGCTTCGGCAAAAACACCCTGAAATACGCCCGTGAAGGCTACTGCGAGGAATGGCATATGCAGTCCGCCTACAAAACCAGGGCTTACACTACGCGTTGGGAGGATATTCTACGCGTTCGCTAAGGCACAAAAAGACCAGCAGTCGACTATCGCTGGCTATGAGTGCATGCATGTCTGGTTTTGTTCAATCCGGTTCTCCGCTTTCAAAGCTGTCGACAAACAGCCCGACGGCATCGGTATCGCTATCGGAGTTATCGCCCGGGACCAACTCCGTCACCTCATCCGGTGGCATGACCGAAGCAGTATTGGTAATCGGCTCGTTGCTCATATCCTGCAGCGTGGCTTCCAGCGTTTAGGTGACCGAGGCATTCGACAGGAAGCTTACCAATTCACTGATCGGCCCGGTTCCCGACGGGTTATCACACAGAGCATCGCCCTGCACAGTACAGGTCCAGCTCAAGCTGCCCAACCTCGGCGGTGGGTTGTCGATCACCACCGCATCCAGCACTTCACTCGGGCCGTTGTTGCGGACCACAATCGTGTAGATGATGGTGCCGCCGGGATCGACGAAGCTGCTACCCGAGGTCTTGTCAATGGTCAAATCAGCCACCGGGAAGGCTTCAATTACAAATGAGACCGGTTCGGCAGCAAATACGCCGCCGTTATCCGTACCGCCATCGTCAAACGCAACTACGGTAACTTCACTCGACACCCTGCCCTGATCCTGAACATCGAAGGTAAAGGTCAATTGAACTGTCGAATCGATCATGGGTTGTTGATCAAACATGCTCGGATTGGAAATATTGGTGATATCAAACATCACGATCTGATCGGATTCATCCGCCGGGCCGGGACGTAAGTTCTGAGCCCAAAGTAAATCGCCGTCTTCGTTCGCGTTGACTCCTAAAAAGTTGGGATGGTTAAAGCTCGGCGGATCATTCACTGGTGCCACCGAAATCGACACCGTGGCCAGCACTGAGTCTTCACCGCCGTCATTGACGATGAAGGTAAAACTGTCCGCGCCGTTGAAGTCTGGATCCGGGGTGTAACTCACCTCGGCACTGGTGTCGCTGATGGGCATAATGGTGCTGAGACTCCCGTTCATCGGCCCGGTCTCAATGGCAAACGTTAACGAATCGCCATTCATATCAGACCCCGTCAGTACGATCGTTAGCTCAGTATCCTCATTCGTTGACGGACTCTGATAATCGGCAACGGGC
The DNA here is from genome assembly GCA_039028855.1 of Pseudomonadota bacterium. GTDB lineage: Bacteria > Pseudomonadota > Gammaproteobacteria > Xanthomonadales > Wenzhouxiangellaceae. The sequence continues at coordinate 3,267 of JBCCHH010000237.1, forward strand.
GCAGCATTCCCTTCATTAATCGTGATCGTGAAGCTCTGGGCAGTGGACGTATTCTCTCCGCCGTTGGCTATACCGCCGTTATCCCTGACTCGAACCTCAAAGGTCGCGCTGCCGAAAACATCGTCTGCCGGCGTATACGTCAAACTACCCGCGCTATCGACCGCAGGTGCGACTGCGAACAATCCGGGATTGCTGATGTTGTCCACGAAGTACTCGAGCACAATCTGATCATTTTCATTATCCGGCCCCGGGTCAAAAGCCGCCCAGGCATTAATCGTTTGTAAACCCGCATTCTCATCAACGGTCGGCGGATCGACCGCAGTGAAGCTTGGCGCATCATTGATTGGACTGATCGTAATCGTAAAGGTCTGGGCCGGAGAAGTATCCACGCCGCCATTGGCATCACCACCATCGTCCAATAGAACAAGTTCAACCTCGGCCGAACCGAAGGCATCCGGCGCCGGTGTAAATGAAAGGTTGCCTGTCGACGCGAGTACTGTGGGTTGAATCTG
>JBCCHH010000238.1:0-3773 GCA_039028855.1 Pseudomonadota bacterium
ACGAATGATGGAATAGGCAAAATGAATCAATCTCCCCACTTTAGAAAACGTTCCTTTGGCGACGGCATGCGCTGGCTCGGCCAGGCTGCGGAATTGATGAGCAAAGGTGGTTCGCCGCTGGTCGGTGTCGCTGTTGTACTGCTGCTGATATCGCTGATTCAATGGCTGCCAGTGCTTGGCATAGTAGCTTTAACCCTGATCACACCGTTGTTGACTGCCGGTTTGATTACCGTATTTCGTGTCGTTGACGAAGGTCAGACGCCATCACCCGGCATGCTGTTTGCCGGCTGGCGCGAAGGGGCTGGGTTGCGTTTCTTGGTACTCGGCGTCTGGCTGCTGCTTGGACTGATCCTGGCTTTCGCCGCATTGGCCCTGTGGATCATGCCCCAGGTCGATCCCGATCTTTTGAATCAGCTTATGCAAGACCCGGATGTACTGAGCAACGATCCTGATGCGCTGCTTACCTTTTTTCAGGGCGTGAATCTATTCGGCGGTCTGGCCATTGCATTTGTCATTTTCGCGATCGTGATTGGCGGCCTGTATTTTGCTGTCCCGCTCGTGCATTTCTGGCAATGGCCGGTGATACCCGCTTTGCTTTGGAGCCTGCGCGCCATGCTGGTGAACTGGCTTGCGTTTCTCGGTTTTGGTTTGTTGATGTTTGCGGTACTTTTCGCGGCGAGCTTCATGTTCGGTTTGGTCATTATGATCTTAAGCCTGGCCTTGGGGCCGGTAGGTGATCTGATCGGTCAAGGCGTGGTGCTGATTGCGTCGCTGTTTGTCCAGTTGCTGTACGCGGCAACGCAGTGGGTTGCCTTTCGGGAGATTTTTGATGAATCGAATGCTGATTCGTCGTCTGGAGACGAGTTGACTGGAAATTCGGATTCGGTTGAGATTTGAGTAGTAGTTTGCTTAGCCTGAGTGTCTAGCAACAAACATCAATCAGCCGGGGCCTGGCCTCGGCGGCCAGAATCAAAACCAGTTCGGCACACGACAAAGCATCATCGAGCGCATGATGATGCGCACGTGGCGGCAAGCCGTAGCCATTGAGTGCGGCATCGAGTGCCGTGTTGTTTGCTGCGGCCGGGTCGTCATTACGCAACTGGCGTTTGCGATGCCAGGCCAGGGTGTCGATGGTTGGGGTGATCCAATCGGTCTGCCATAGGTCTTTGCACGCACGGTTGAGAAATGCACAGTCGAGCGGAGCGTGATGAAATACCGGAATGCGCCCGGCCTGTGCGATGAATAATTCTTCGAGCGCGGCTTCGAGTTCAATCCCTGGTTCGCGATCGCAGTCACGAATGCCATGGATGGTGGCGGACTGTCCGACGCTTTCGACGATGCCGTTCTTAACGAGTACGTGACCACAGCCGCTGAGATCAATTGCAAGGCCGCGTGCACCGGCGTTGATCGGTACCCAGCCGATGCTGATGATTTCATCTCGATGAGAATCCAGCCCGGTCATTTCAAGATCAATCGCAAGTAGCTCGACATGATCGAGCCGCCGACCGGGGTTTGGTAAATCCGCGACTAGTACCTTGCGCAACGCGCAGTCGTTCAGAGATTCGGCTGCGGCCGCGCGCTGGCGTTTCAGGCGCAACCAGCGCCAGCGCTGCCATGGCGTCATAGCAGATAGCGCTGTGCCAGCGCCTGCTGCGCAGACTGCACAACGGCGAAGGCGGAGCGCAAATAGCTCTTGTGCAGGCTGGAAAGTTCAACGGGATTGACGAGGTGATCGGGCTGTTCGCCGGCGCGCAGTTTTCTGGCCTGATGGGTCAGCCGGATGCCCGAAATAAAGCGCAGTGCGTGAATCAGATCATGCGCATCACGCTCGGACATCTGGTTGTTTTCGGCCGTGGCGTTCAGGCGTTCTTCAGTATGCACTACCGGATGCGCGCCTTCGAGCGCATGAACGCGCGCCAGATCAACAATCGGAATCACGCCGCGTATTTTCAGGTTCAGGCCACGACTGTGCTGGCCATCGCGCTCTTGCACGAACTGGCGAAAAAAGCCGATCGGTGGTCGGTGTGTCATCGATTCGGCGGCCAGAAAACGGCGGAAGATTTCACTTTCGCGCGCCTGGTTTAGCACTTCACGATGCAGTTTTTGCGCGAGATTGAGGTCGCCATAAATTGCACGCATATCAAAAAAAATGCTCGACTGCATGACCGATTTTGGCGTCGGTTCGCGCATCCATTGATCGAATCGACCGCGCCATTGATCGTAGGACAATCGCCATTCACCCTTGGCCATAACGCCACCAGGGCAGTAGATATAACCGCAGGCGTCCAAACCGTCGCAGACGAAATCGGCCAGCGTTTTGAAATAGTCTGTGGCGTTATCGTCGGGCGCTTCGGCCAACAGCAGGCCATTGTCCTGATCGCTGATCAAGCCCTGTTCCAGCCGCGCCTGTGAACCAAACGCGAGCCAGGCGTAGGCCATTGGTGCCGGACCCAGTTCATGCTCGGCGATCTGCAGCAGGCGACGCGTGCAGGCATCGGTAATCAGACCGGCGATACGACCGACCTGGGTGACATCGGCGCCCGATTCGGCCATGCCAGCCAGTATGTCGGGCCCCTGCCGCGCGAGCAGCGCGACGCGCTCGGTTTCGTCGGCGCGTGAAATATCGCGTACCAGTCGGAGGGGATGCGGTGATTGCAGACGCAGTAGATCGCCGGCGCTGACCACGCCGGCCAGCTCGCCCCGGTCATTCAGAACCGGCAAGTGATGGATGCCGAGCCGCAGCATTTCGACCAGCGCGCTTTCGTGCCGCGCACTCAGTGCGACTGAGACTGGATCGGGCGTCATGACTTGTTCGACCGAAGTGTCCGGATCCATGGCTTTTGCGACTACGCGCGAGCGCAGGTCACGATCAGTCAACATACCGACCAGGCCCTGATCGCTCACGATCGGCAGACTGCTGACTTTGTTTGCGCTCATCTTTTGCGCGCAGTCGGCAATGCTGTCCTGAGGCTGGGCGGTGCAGGGCGGTCGCAGTGCAAGGTCGGCCAGTGTATCGACACGTTCTACCTGTCTTGAATCGGCGCGCAGACGCTGGCCATGATCGCTCGAAAGCCGGTCCTGAATTTCCGGCGATCGTGTGATGGCCTTCTCCAGCGCGGCTTTCGGCAGTCGCCAGATCAGGCTGTCTTCAGCGGCCTCGGCTTGATAGGCATGGTTGTCGGAATCGAATTGAATGGCATGACCGAATACGTCGCTTTCGCCGCGGCTTTCAAATAGCTGCTCTTCAGCCGACTTCAGCCGAACCGCGCCTTTGCGGATAATAAACAGATCGCCGGCTTCACTACAACCGGCAAACTCACCAATCGCATCGCCTTGTCGGAAATACAGGATTTCCAGATTGCCGGCGATGCGCTGCAGCTCGTCTCCGGCCAGGCCGGAGAACGGCCTGGCCTGAGCGAGAAACGCGCTGATGTCGGCCGGTGCGTTCATGCAATCATTCTAGCGCTGAGGCACGCCGCGCACACTCGCCTTAGTGCGAATGTGCATGACCGGCACCGCGCGGCACACGAATGTCTTCAATCAATTCCTGAATCTCCTGCGGCGGAGCGCTGGTCAGACGACTGACGGCAAACGCTACGCCAAAGTTCAGCAGCATACCGACCACGCCAATGCCCTCAGGCGAGATGCCGAACAGCCAGTTATCTGGAACATTCTCGGCCAGCGGCTGGATGAATATACCTTTGAAATATACGATGTAGCAGAACGTAAAGATCAGGCCGGTCAACATGCCGGCGATCGCACCTTCGCGGTTG
>JBCCHH010000239.1:0-3751 GCA_039028855.1 Pseudomonadota bacterium
AGTCTTCAAGCGCTTTTCTAATTCCACGCGACCCATCAATAATAAATGCTGCTCTTAATGATTTTCAAGGATTTAGCATAGCCGAACGGCTAGTAGACCGAATGCGGTGCGTTATTCGGATCAGGCGGTATAGTCATCGAGCCGAAAAGTCCACCTTAATGATCTACACACACGTGATTGAGCGCAGTGCAATGGCCACTCAGAGTTCTCTGAGTCAGGCTTAACATGATACTAAGTCTCTGGATATTGATATTTAGGCACCCAACTCAATCGAAAAGCGTAAGGCGTATCGGCCTGGTCGAACTTCGGCATTTTTTCCAGCGCCCCGCCTGATGCGAGCACCACAACGAGCCCAGCGCAGCGCGCCGGGTACCGACACGAGCGGAGGAGTTTTGCCTACTATTGCTCTCAAAGTCAGGACGCAAGAGCTGACGGAGTGCGCGGCGAAACGCTATTGACTTCTTGGCCTGGAATTCAAATTTCAGAACAGCCATCACCAGCGCAGCTGGCGGCAAAATCTTTTTGAATCGAAAAATTAAAAATATCAACTCGAACCAAACCCACCCGCCAACGCCTTATACAGACGGGCGAGTGCAGTGGCCTGATCGGTGCGTGCGCGCACGACTTCACGCTCAAGATCAAGTGCCGTACGTTGCGCGTCGAGCACAGTCAGAAAGTTATCAACGCCGGCCTCGAAGCGTAGCTCGGCTAGTGAAAGCGCATGGCTGGCAGCGGCCGAAGCACTGTTCAGTGCAGCCTCACTCTCGGACTGCGCACGGAAATTGGCCAATGCGGTTTCGGTTTCTTCCAATGCAGTCAGCACGGTCTCATCGTAAGCAGCCAGCGCTTGCGCCGCGACAGCATCCGCAGCACGCACGCGCTGGCGGATACGCCCAAAATCCAGTATCCGCCAACTGATCGAAGGCCCGAAACCCCAGCGCTCGGCAGCCGAACTGCCAAGCCCACTGGCGTTTTGTGCCGTCCAGCCGAAGCTGCCGAGCAACTCCAGTTTGGGGAAAAATTCAGCCATCTCTACACCAATATCACTGGTCGCCGCGGCAAGACGTCGCTCGGCACTGCGAATATCCGGGCGTCGCCGAAGCCAGTTTGCAGGGTCGCCCGCGGTGGCAAAAGCAGGCATGCTCGGTAATGTGCCGTTCGGGTTCAGCGCCTGACGCAGCGTGTCAACCGGCCAGGCAGTCAACACGGCCAGGCGCTGCTCCTGGCGTACTACCTCGGCCTGCGCCAGGGCAAGCTGCGCGCGCAGGGATTCAGTTTCGGTTTCGGCGCGTGCGACATCCAGTTCGGTACCCCGACCGTTATCGAGCAATGTGCGCAGTAGCTGCTCACTCTCTTCGAGATTGCTCAACTGCTGTTGTTGCAACGCAACCTGCTGACGCGCGCCGAGCAACGCAAACCAGGCCTGGGCCGTTTCGGCCACGATGGTGATTTGAATATCCGCGTACGCGGCTGCATCGGCTTCGGCGCGCTGGCCAATCGCATTGGATTGAGATTTAAGCGAACCGAACAGATCGATTTCCCAGTTCATGTCAAAACCCGCGCGCCAGGTTTCGAGCACGCCCAGGCTCTGCTGATCGGGCGGTGCAAACGGATCATCGCTGCTGACTCCGGAGCGTTCCGCATCGGCCAGCACGCCGAAGGTGGGAAACAGGCTGTAGATCGACAAACCCGACAGTGCCAGGGTTTCCTCAAATCGTGCCAGCGCCTGCCCGATTGAGGTATTGGCATCAAGCGCACGCTCGATCAAACGATCCAGTTCTTCACTCTTAAACTGACGCCAGGGGTCGGTATCGACTACGGCCGATTCAGAAGCGTCATCCAACGGCGGCGATTGATCAAACTGTGCCGGCATCTCGGGCTGCGGCGCTTCGTAGTTCGGGCCGACGGTGACACAGCCTGCAATAGTTAAAATCAACGCGACAAGCAGTAGCCGCGGCAGGCTTCGAGTCAGTAAAGTGTGAGATTTACGCATGGGCCTCTCCCATACCCGAGCTGTCGATTTTTTCATCCTGCTCATTGGTACCGCGCAGTCTGGATTCGAACTTGCGCAGAACGACGTAGAACACCGGCGTCAGCACCAGGCCGAAGAAGGTCACGCCGAGCATGCCGCCGAACACAGTCACGCCCATCACGTGACGCACTTCGGCACCGGCACCGGAAGCAAACACCAGCGGCGTAACGCCTGCGATAAAGGCGAAGCTCGTCATCAGGATCGGACGCAGGCGCAGACGGCAGGCCTCGACCGCTGCATCAAAGATACCGCGGCCGTGGCGCTCCAGATCGCGCGCAAATTCGACAATCAGAATCGCGTTCTTGCAGGCCAGACCCATTAGCACAACCAGGCCGATCTGGGTAAATACGTTGATGTCGATAAAGGTCGGCGGTACCGACATCGGCGGCGGCAGAATCGCGCCACTGGCAATCTGGATACCGAAGATCAGGCCGCGCACCATGTTCAACAGCCAGATGCCGCCCAGTGCCGACAACATGCACAGAGGGACTATCAAAATGATGGCCAGCGGCAGCGTCCAGTTTTCATAAAACGCAGCCAGCACGAGAAAGGCCAGCAGTACGCACAACACCATCACATACAGCACGGCGCTGCCCTGCGAGACCTGCTGGAAGGTCAGGCCGGTCCACTCGAAATCCATGCCGCGTGGCAGTACCTGATCGGTAATGCCGGAGGCAATCTCCAGGGACTGTTCGGCCGAGATATCGGGCGTGAACGGTGCGCCCTGCAGATCGGCGGCCGGGAAGCCGTTGTAGCGAATGGCCGGATCCGGCCCGAACGATTCGACGATATCGATCACGCTGGCCAGCGGTACCATATCGCCATCGCGATTGCGTGTCATCAGTTCGCCGATATCGGTGATTTCATCACGAAATTCAGCATCGGCCTGAGCATACACACCGTAGGTGCGGCCGAATAGATTCAAGTCATTGACATAAGCCCCGCCGAGATAGACTTCGAGCGTCGAAAACACATCGGTCAACTGCAGGCCCTGCTGCTTGGCTCGGACCCGGTCGACCAACGCATCGTATTGCGGCACGTTGGCCTGGTAGGACGAGAACACCGCGCCCGGACCAAACCCTTCCGTTTCCATGAAGGCACCCATGATGTTCTGAACCTGAGTGTTCAGCTCACCGTAATCCTGCCCGGCACGATCCTGAATGTACATTTCAAAACCGGCCGCGTTACCGTAGCCAAATACCGGCGGCGGCATAAATGCGAAGGCCAGGCCGTCGTTGATTTCACCAAACGCGAAGCTGAGCTGATTGGCCAGTTCGAGCGCGCTGGCTTCGCGATCGTGATCGGGCTCCAGTCCGATGAACATGGTGCCGATGTTGGGCGTGTTGACGAAATGCACGGCGTTCAAACCTGGAAATGACACGGCATTGGTCGTACCCGGCGTGGCCAGCACAATCTCGGACATCTGCTCCATCGCACGCTGGGTCCGTTCGAGCGAAGCGCCTTCCGGCAGTTGTACGCCGGCAAATAAATACTGTTTGTCCTGCGTTGGAATGAAGCCGCGCGGTACCGACTGGAAGGTCAGGACAGTCAGCGCAATCAGCAAACCATAGATGATCAACAGCACGGGCGCACGCCGGATAAAACTCTGGATGCCGTTGGAATAGGCGTTCATCGAGTCGTGCATGCTTGGCTTGGGTGCCGCGTTCCAGAGCATATGGGGATCTTCGTTCCAATATTCATAGACCAACTTGCGATAGG
>JBCCHH010000240.1:0-3746 GCA_039028855.1 Pseudomonadota bacterium
CTGGCTCATTTGATGACTGGCTGACCAGATTACACGTCCGCCAGGTAATTCCAACAAGCGAGCTTCCACCCGCCAGCCGTCAGCCTCGGCGATCAGATCACCTTCAATAATCAGGCTGGCATCTAGCTCGTTGGCAACGGACAGGGCTACGTTTTCCTGATCAGAATACGGCAGAATCGAACTTCGACCAATCAATTCCAATCCAGGCAATTCGGCCTGCCAAAGCTGAGCCAGCAAGGTATCTGCGATCAGATAATTGGCATGCTCCGGCGCCGCCGTCAATTCGCCGTACACCTCAAAGGGTAGAATAGCCATGGTATGCATATGCGGGCCACGTGAGCTGTTCAATGACATCAGCACCCCGACCACAAGCACGCTGATCAATACAAGACCGATAACGACCAGACCTCGCAACGGCAACAATTGATACGACGAATACATAGTCGTTTTCTGCTGAGCAGGTTTGGCATGAAGCCGATAGCCTCGCCTTGGTACGGTTTCCAACAGCTCCGCACTGCCGCCAACGCTTACCAATGACTGACGTAGCTCCTTGACTACAGCAGCCAGGCCGGATTCAAAATCAACCACCGCGCCCTCACCCCAAATGGCAAGGCAGAGGGTTTCGCGATCTACTACTTGGCCCTGCCGATCGAGTAGGCACTGCAGGAGCTTGCCAACCTGAGGGCGTAGCGTGATTTCAGCGTGGCTCGATTGTTTGCGCAAGCAGCCATCGCTGGTATCGAATTGGTAATCGTCAAACGCAAACTTTGTCAATTCGGCACCAACATTCTGTGTATTGAATATTGCAGATTAAACGCATGCGCACAGCATGCCATTCCTTGCTGGAATTACCAGATAATTAACCTGAAAAAAACCTGAAATTGAGCATTTACAGCCATCTGGTAGTGTTCATTTTCATACGCATACTCATAAGTTAGACACCTGGTAACTTGATTCCGAAAGACAACACGATAAACTGCAACCGAATCGCGTGTTGGCCAGTCTGTTCGGCTGTACTTCTTTTTTTTTCTACTGGAGCTGAGCATGGCCGATTCCAATCTGTTGCTTGATGATTTCAGCAACGCGGACGGCAACGCTACACTCGGCACCCATTGGCAAGGCTTTACCGATCGGGTCATGGGCGGACGCTCGGATTTATCGGCAAGCTACGTCGAAACCGATCGCGGTATGGCGCTGCGCATAACCGGCTCGGTGCGGCTGGAGAACAACGGCGGTTTTATTCAGGTACGGCTGCCGCTGGATGCCACCGGACAATACCTTGATATCAGCGACTATAGCGCGGTTGAACTCACTGTGCGCGGTCAGCCCGGCGCCTATTACGTTCATTTGCGCACGCAGGATAACCGTCGTCCCTGGCACTATTATTCGGCTCGACTTGCAGTCGGGCCCGAGTGGCAAACCGTTCGCCTGCCCTGGTCGAAATTCGAAGCGCAAGGCGAACGAGATGTCCTGGATCTAAGCCGCGCCCGATCGATTGCCGTTGTCGCCTACGGCGAACGCTTTGAAGCCGATATTGAAGTGGCCGATATTGCTTTGATCACGTCGGAAGCGGCAGCCGACTAGCGCTGACAGACTGGGCAAAAATACAGCCGACGCCCGCTATTGGTTTGTTTTTCAATCGGACTGTCGCAATCGAAACATGCCTGAGCTTGGCGCCCAAATACATAATGTCGATACTCGCTGCGCTTCCAGCCCGCCACTTTCAAGCGTTCCACCCGCTCCAGATCATTGGTAATGCCAGCGCTGCGCGCTGAACGCCACATCATCTCGCAGGCTGCATCGGCCAATGTGTCCAATGCTTGTGGATTCAGATCACAGATTCGGTTATGCGGCATTAGCCCGGCATAGAACAGAATTTCAGATCGCAGATAGTTGCCGACACCGGCCAAGAACGATTGGTCCAATAACAAATGCCCTAGCTGCCGCCGGGCAAACCGGGGCTGTGTTATCCACTCGGCCACCTGCCGCCAATCGCCATCGGCAGAAAGAATATCGAGCCCAATACGCGCAATAAATGGATGTGAGTCGAGCGCACCTGGCGGCAGAACTGCAATTTCCGAGGCGCTATACAACAGCGCCGAGCGCTCGGCCGTGCTCAGGGCCAGGCGCAGTTGACGCCTTGTATCAGGCCGCTGATCCGGTGAAGAAAACATCCAGCGTCCGTAGAGTTGATTGTGCGTGTAGATCGTTACACCGTTTGCAAAGCACAACAGCAGTGCCTTGCCGCGAGTTTCAACCGAGTCCACGCTTAGACCGGTTAATGCGGTTGACCAGGGTTTAAGCGAATCAAACGCAAACCAGACCTCGGTTAACGGCTTATTGCCAACGGCGCGCGCAATCTTGCGCGCCATGCGGTACATTTCCGGACCTTCGGGCATAACAGATTATTTATTTTGGAAATGCTTTAGGATTATGCAAAACGCATGTGATTGGATTGCATTGAGCGGAGCATTCATGCATCTACCTCGAACGCATTCTGAACCCAGTTGAATGAACTGCTTTCTGGTGCAAGACCAACCACATCAAAACGACACGGATGGTGCTGCCATTTGGGCTGTTCACTCAGAAAAATCGCAGCAGCTTGACCAAGCTTGACCTGTTTGAAGTAATCGACACTGCTGGCACCATCGGCAAACAATGATGCGCTGCGCATGCGCACCTCGACAAAGACCAAAAATTCCTCGTCGTGCATGATTAAATCAATCTCGCCGTGGCGACAGTGCCAGTTGCGCGTAACCAGCTTCAAACCCTGCGACTTCAGATAGCGCTCTGCTTTTCGTTCCGCACGCTGACCGACCCGGCGTTTCAGCATGAAAGATTACTGTGGTTCGGTATATTCAACGATGCGGCCCTGGTCGATTCGAGCCCAGGGCAGATCGCGCTCGAACAGTACGCCGTCGGACAAACGCAGCCGACCGACCTGGCCGGCCAGATACAACTGCCGGTCGCGCTTCATTTCATCCAGCCACGGCAGTAGCGCCAGTGCATCGCGACCCAATGCATGGAGCTGGCTTAAAGCCAGCGACGACAAGCCCGGAAACTGCTGCTCGACCTGCTGACGCAAGCCGCCGGCGACTGTATCCTGCAGCAACCAGGGCGAGGCCGGAAACTCGATGTCCTGCAGATCACGATCGTTTCTGCCGTCGGAATACACGTGTGAGGTTGCGAATGTGGTCAAATTACCCGCATCGAGAAAGCGCAGCTGCGGTTTGATCTGACGTGCATCGCCACCCGGTGCGGCCATAAAAATCAGATCGGCATCGGTGCGTCGGCGCGCTTGTGCTTCGACCGGCTGGCCTAGCACTTCGGCCAGCGTATCAATCCGGCGCTGAGACCGATCCAGCCGCAGCAGCACTTCAAGCTGATCAGTGTGGTCAAAGGTCTGAGCATCGTAGTCGGCTCGCGCCAGCACGCGCCCGCCGCCCAATTCAAAGGTTTCGATAAAGCGATTGGCGACGCGTGCACCCCAGTCGCTGCTGCGTGCAATGACGAGGGCACGACGATGATTTTCAACCAGTGCCCGCACGGCGGCTAATTCGGCCTCTTCTTCGGGCGGCAGCGCAAGGATGGCAACTGAACGCGCCGGTTCAGTTTCCGGAATGAATGCCGACGGCGCGGACGGACGATTCAGCAACAGTATCGTCAGACCGGTATCGGGCAGCTCAAGCAGTGGCGCAATTTGCCCACGATCGAGCGGGCCAATCACGGCATCGACGCCTTCATCC
>JBCCHH010000241.1:0-3745 GCA_039028855.1 Pseudomonadota bacterium
AATCCTGGCTGGCCACTGAGTTTGCTATCGAAACCAACACGCTGCGGGCTGCAGCCGCCGGCACGAAGCGCTCGGTGCATGCCTTCAAGCAGCTGTGTCTGGCGCTACAGGCTTTTGCCGACAGCAATGAGAACTTGCCCAACCTGGTCGCTGCGAACAAGCGTGTAACAAACCTGTTAAGCCAAAGCAAGAGTGACGACTTAGCCGAAGTTAATCAAAATTTACTGCAGATTGAAGCGGAATCAGCGCTTTTAGATGAACTTAAGCGTACTGAGCCACAGGTCGCATCGCACCTGGCGAGCGACGACTTCAAAGGCGCCTTGACCGCGCTGGCCAAACTGCGGCCGGCGCTGGATCGGTTTTTTGATGATGTGATGGTGATGGATGACAATAGCGAAATCCGCAATAACCGACTTGCGCTGCTGCGCCGCATACGCAGCCTGTTTCTGCAGCTGGCCGATGTGGCACTGATGGGGCGTGCATGAAGCCACCCGTGCTGATCGATATTGAATTGATCGGCAGCGGCGATGCCATCGTCGATCCACAGATCATGCCTTCGCTGGCCGAGCTAAACCAGGCCGATCGATCACTGGTACTGCTGGCCAGGCGACCGGATGGCTGGAAACCGACGCGCAATCGGGTCGATCAGGCGTTTAAGCTGCAGAGCGACATCGAAGCCATGGTCAATCGCGGTGGCGGCATGCTCGATGCGATTTTATATCTCGATTTCAGCCTGTTCAGCCGCCAAAAACAGCGCAAAGCCGCGCTGATCGATCTGGCTGCACGCTATGGCTGCGAGATGAGTCAAATGACGGCGATCTGTCGGGCCGATGGTCGCATCACCGATACGCTGGCCGAGTGTGAGATTCCTTTACAAAGCGTGGATAACCAGCACAGCCTCAAGCAGCGAATCGGTCAGATTCTAGCCAAAGCAAAAGTGGACAAATAAGCGTTTTTAGCCGAAGTTAGGCGCTTTAGATATCTAGATTGGTGACGTTTAGCGCATTTGTCTCGATAAATTCACGCCGCGGCTCCACTTCATTGCCCATCAATGTCGAGAAGATCTCGTCGGCCTTGACCGCATCCTCAATGGTCACTTTAAGCAGACGCCGCGTTTCCGGATTAACCGTAGTATCCCAGAGCTGTTCCGGGTTCATTTCACCGAGGCCCTTGAAGCGCTGGATGCTGCGGCCCTTGCGGCTTTCATCCATCAGCCACTGATAGACCTGGCGGAAACGCTTCACCGGACGGCCCTGATTGCCACGCTCAATGCGCGCACCCTCATTCAACAGATCATGCACTGCGGCTGCGGTTGAAGCGATATTCTGATAATCAGCGCTTTCAAAGAAGCTACGATCGAGTACGGTATCCTGACTGATTCCCTGGCTCAGGCGCGTCAATACAATGCCGCCTTGTTCTAACGGGGTGATATTCCACTGCGCACCGGCCGCAGAAGCCGCGCTTAGCCTTTTTGAGAAGCGCTCAGACCAAGCCGCAACATCAAAGCCCGAATCCAGAGAAAATGGTTCAAAATCAACAATCTGTGAAATCACATCGGAACTGTATCGGCGCTCCAATCGACTTGCGGCCAGATTAGCGGTATGGAAATCGGTCATCAGGCTATCGAGCGCTTCACCTGAAATCGCTGGCATGTCCGAACGGGTAACCAGACGTGCACCATCCATCGCGCGATCGAGCAGATAGCGCGTAAGCTCTTCGTCATCTTTGAGATACCATTCTTGCTTACCCTGCTTGATCTTGTACAGTGGCGGCTGGGCGATATACACATGGCCACGCTCAATCAACTCGGGCATCTGGCGGTAGAAAAACGTCAGCAGCAGCGTGCGGATATGCGAACCATCTACATCGGCATCGGTCATGATGATGATGTGGTGATAGCGCAGCTTGTCCGGGCTGAATTCATCTTTGCCGATGCCCGTACCAAGCGCAGTAATCAGCGTGCCGACTTCAGCCGAACCGAGCATTTTGTCAAAACGCGCTTTTTCAACATTGAGAATCTTGCCCTTGAGCGGCAAAATCGCCTGCGTTTTTCGGTTACGACCCTGTTTAGCCGAACCGCCGGCCGAATCGCCCTCGACGATGAAAATCTCCGACAGCGCCGGATCCTTTTCCTGACAGTCGGCCAGCTTACCGGGCAGACCGGCAATATCCAGCACGCCTTTGCGACGCGTCATATCGCGCGCCTTACGCGCCGCCTCACGCGCACGTGCGGCTTCAACTGCTTTCGATGCAATGGTCTTGGCATCGGCCGGGTTTTCCAGCAGAAAATCACGCAAACACTCAGACAGCGCCGCCTCTACCGCCGGCTTGACTTCCGAGGAAACCAGCTTGTCTTTGGTCTGCGAGGAAAACTTCGGATCGGGTACCTTGACTGACAATACGGCCACCAGGCCTTCACGGCAGTCATCGCCGGTAACTTGAATCTTGGCTTTTTTGGCCAGACCAGATTCATCAATGTAGTGATTCAGCGTACGCGTCAGCCCCGAGCGGAAACCGGCCAGGTGCGTGCCGCCATCGCGCTGCGGAATCGTGTTAGTAAAACAGAACACGCTTTCCTGATAAGCGTCGGTCCACTGCAGTGCGGCCTCAACTGAAATATCGCTGTGCTCGGTCTTGAAGTGCAGGGCATTGCTGTGCAGTGGTGATTTTTTTCCGCTCAGGTGTTCGACGAACGAACGGATACCGCCTTCGTACTCAAATCTATCGTGTTTGTCGCTGCGTTCGTCCTTGATTTCGATTGCAACGCCGGAATTCAAAAAGCTTAGCTCACGCAGGCGTTTGGCTAATACGTCGTAGTGAAATTCGACATCGCTGAAAATTTCACGTGAGGGCGTAAATCGCACCACGGTGCCTGTACGATCACTGCTCTCAACAGCGGCCAGCGGTGCATCGGGTACGCCCATCTGATAGCGCTGCTCCCAGCGCTGGCCTTGGCGATGAATCACGAGTTCAAGGCTTTCAGACAGCGCGTTAACCACCGACACACCCACACCGTGCAGGCCGCCCGAAACCTTGTACGAATCGTCATCAAACTTACCACCGGCATGCAGCACGGTCATGATGACCTCAGCGGCCGACTTGCCTTCTTCTGGATGCATGTCCACCGGCACACCCCGACCATTGTCCGATACGCTAACCGCACCGTCTCGATGCAGCGTGACAACAATACGGTCGCAAAAGCCGGCCAAGGCCTCGTCGATGGCGTTGTCGACCACTTCAAACACCATGTGGTGCAGGCCGGTGCCGTCATCGGTATCGCCGATGTACATGCCTGGGCGCTTGCGCACGGCATCAAGCCCCTTGAGCACCTTGATACTGTCGGAAGAATAGTCTTTACTCATACATCGTTTCTCGTGATTTCAAGCCAAATCAGCCATCAGCACCGGGTCATATCTAGACAACATAAACGCAGCGAAAGCGATGCTTCGCAGCAAGGTCATGCACGGGATACCGGTCTGTTTGGCAGGAGAATTACTCAAGTGCCGATTATACCACCTCAGACCGATTTGACTTCGGAAAAGGAGTGAGGGCAGCGCTTGCACTGATACTAATCGAGGCGATGAATGGCGCCATGGTCCACGTGGAACACATCGGATCTTGGTTGCTGCGCGCTCCAACGGTTAAGTGCTGGGCGCGCCATCCAGTGGTTGGCCTCTACACACAACACAAATGCGTGTTGATCTGGTGAGGCCAGTCGCCTTCTTCCCTATGAACAGAAGGCATG
>JBCCHH010000242.1:0-3737 GCA_039028855.1 Pseudomonadota bacterium
GAAAAATTATGAGTCATGTCGCAGCAGTTGCATGCAGTAAAACTACAGCAATATTGTCGCCACCGCCTGCGCTGAGTGCGCGATTCACCAGGCTCTGACCAATTAGATCCAGCGAACGATTTGAGGCCATGATTTCCTGCAGATCAGTTGCATCGACTTCACCGCTCAGGCCATCAGAACACAACAATAGACAATCGCCTTTTTCCCAGCGTATAGATTTAGATTCAATTCTCGGTTCGCCCTCACGCTGACCGATACAGTCGGTCAGTACATTGCGGTGCGGGTGGTTCCGAGCCTGATCGGCCGTGATCTCACCGCGCTCGAACAAGCGCGATGCGACATTCTGGTCGCTCGTCAATAATTGTAATTGCCCATTTTGACAATCTTCATTTTTAGGACTGAATAAATACGCGCGACTGTCGCCCACCCAAGCCAACTCAAAACCTACATCGGACTCAAGAACTGCGACCAGCGTTGTACCCATATCGAACATCGCCGGATCGCGCTCCTGCATTACGCGCACTGCAGCATGCGCCTGCTCAAATGCCACGACCAGATTGCGCCGCTGGCTGATTGAACGACGCAGCACCTCGCATGCCATGCGACTCGCAATATCCCCGCTACAATGTCCACCCATGCCATCGGCCACGGCCCAAAGGCCAAGTGCCTCGTCGGTCAAGATGTGATCCTGATTGCTCGATCGCACCAGTCCCTGATGGCTAAGCGCATAAAAGCGATCGATCAATACAGTCTCCATGCTATTTTGCAAGATGTTCATTATTTTTCAATCTAATACAGGTTAATACGAATTCTGGTACAAAAACAGTCAAAAAGTACTCTATCCCAACGCAACTCAAGTAGCATCTCAAGCTATAACCAGGCCACGTGCAAAGGCATATTCAGGCCGCAATATGAATGTAAGACAAGTCTACAATTCATATTGATCCTTGCGGCTTTCATACAATCTTGAGCGTCCTGTGAATTCAAAGAATCCAAACATACATTTTCGCGTCCTGAAATTCGGCGGTAGCTCGGTGGCCAGGCCGGAGAACTGGCAACTGATTGCCAAACAGGCTCAACAGATTCTGGGTGAGCAGCGGTCGTTGATTATCGTGGTTTCGGCACTCGCCGGAGTCACAGATCTGCTGGCGGAGAACGTGGATCAGATCAGAGTTCGCGCCAACAGCGTCGATGTTGGCGCGCTACTTGGCGAACTGCGACAACGGCATCAGGCACTGGTTGAACCGATGGATTTGGATATCTCCGCACTGGAATCGACATTCGAGTTGCTGGCGGTCGATATGGATGCATTATCGACCGAGCCAGAAAATGCAGCAATTCAGGCGCGTGTTCTGGCCACCGGTGAACTGCTAGCCAGCCGTTTGGGCGAAGCCATTTTGCGACAGTTTGGGTTGGACTCTACATGGCTGGACAGTCGGGATGTATTGCTGTGCCGAGATACCGGTCGCCGCAGTCTGCACTCCCGCTATCACTCTGCTGAATGTGTAGTGGAACCCGACCTGCATTGGCAGGAAAAGCTAAATCAACGCGGGCGCCTGTTCATCGCGCCCGGATTTATCGCGCGCAATGAGGCCAATGAAACGGTATTGCTCGGCCGAGGTGGTTCCGATACTTCAGCGGCGTTGATTGCGGCACTGCTCAATGCTGAGCGGCTGGAGATTCATTCCGATGTGCCGGGTCTGTTTTCGGCCGATCCGAGACGGATTCCGGCCGCGCGCCTGCTGAAAAATGTCAGCTATCGCGAGGCGCAGGAGCTAGCTGCGATGGGCGCCAAGGCGCTACATCCGCGTGCGCTGATTCCACTCAAACGCCACCAAATTCCACTATGGCTGAAACAAACCGGTCGGCCGGAGATGGAAGGCACGAAAATCACGCCTCAGATCCACGAGCACGGTGCCCAGGTCAAGGCGATTGTGCAGCGCAAGAACATTACGCTGATTGCGCTCGAAGGCATCGACATGTGGCAACAGGTCGGCTTTCTGGCCGACGTGTTTGATATATTCCGGGCGCATAATCTGTCGGTTGATCTGGTCTCGACCTCGGAATCCAACGTCACCGTCACACTCGACCCGGGTGCCAATCCAGCCGAAGCCGGCACGCTGGAACGACTGTCGGACGATCTTGAGAAACTGTGCAAGGTTGAAATCAATACCGACTGCGCCAGCGTGAGCCTGGTCGGCCTGGGCATTCGCACGATTCTGCATCGCCTCGGTCCGGCATTGGAAGTATTTGAGCAGCGCAGGATCTTTCTGGTCAGCCAGGCAGCGAATGATTTGAATTTGAGTTTCGTGGTTGAAGCGCGTCACGCCGATCGGTTGGTCCAGCAGTTGCACCAGCAGATTATCCCGGGCGGTGTCGGTGGCGATTCGGTGTTTGGCGCCAGTTGGGAACAACTGTTTCGCGAAGATCGTCAGCAATCTGCACGTATTCCATGGTGGTGCAAGCAGCGTCAACGCCTGATCGAAACGCTAGGCAATCATTCATCGGCCTATGTCTATCACCCACAATCGACGCGCGAAGCGGCGCAACGGTTGAAATCCTTGCCGGCCGTCGATCACGTACTGTACTCGATGAAGGCCAACCCGCATCCGGCGCTGCTGAATGCCGTGGCCGAATCGGGTTTGGGCATTGAATGCGTTTCGCTGGCCGAAGCGCAGCACGCGCTGCGGGTTGTGCCGAAGCTGGAGCCAACTGATCTGCTGCTGACGCCGAATTTCGCCGAACGCGAGGAGTACCAGCAGGGGCTTGAAGCCGGCCTGACCCTGACGATTGACAACCCCTGGATGCTCGAACACTGGGGGGCGGATTTCGCCGGCCGCGAAGTGTTTCTGCGACTCGACCCAGGCTCCGGCCTCGGTCACCATAAAATGGTCCGCACAGCCGGCTCCAACGCCAAGTTTGGCGTACCGCTGGACGAACTCGAACGCGTGCGCACGCTGGCTCGCGCGCACAACATCCGTATCATCGGCCTGCACGCGCACACCGGCTCGGGCATCATGCATGCCGATAACTGGCATCGCAGCCTCGAAGTGCTGATCGACTCAGCTTCGCTACTGGACGATGTCCGCATCATCAATCTTGGCGGCGGTCTCGGCGTACCCGATCGCAGCGACGAATTGCCACTCGATCTGATCGAACTCGAAGCCGGCATCGCGCGTATCAAACAATCCGTAAACAAGCCGATCGAAGTCTGGCTGGAACCCGGCCGCTACCTGGCATCTGAGGCCGGTGTACTGCTGGCCAGGGTGACGCAAGTCAAAGGTAAAGGCGATGTGCGCTATGTCGGCCTGGCCACGGGCATGAATTCGCTGATCCGGCCTGCGCTCTACGGCGCCTGGCACGAGATTGTAAATCTATCCCGAATCGACCAGCCTGGCGCGCATGTCTACAATGTCGTCGGGCCAATTTGTGAAACCGGCGATATTCTAGGGCTGGATCGCCTATTGCCCGGATGCGCGCCCGGCGATGTGATGCTGATTGCGAATACCGGCGCCTATGGCGCGGCCATGGCCTCGCACTACAATTTGCGCAAACCGGCCGTTGAACTGGTTTTAGATGTGTAATTACTGGCATCCTAGACCAGTGCATTTGCGATAATTCTCTGATAGCTCTCCTTGCATGATAATTTTCACGCTAGAACTAGCCATGGCACAAAACAAGTTGCTACATTTTTCTCATACAAATCGAACGATAGCCTTCGCCTGCAAGCAGGCTCC
>JBCCHH010000243.1:0-3720 GCA_039028855.1 Pseudomonadota bacterium
CAACGCCCATTCATCGCGCTCAACACCGCGGCTATCCCGGCCGAGTTGTTGGAGAGCGAATTGTTTGGACATGAGCGAGGGGCGTTTACAGGAGCTCAGAGTCAACGCATCGGTCGATTTGAACAGGCTGATGGGGGCACCTTGTTCTTGGACGAGATCGGCGACATGCCGCCTGATCTGCAGACTCGACTGCTACGGGTGTTGGCGGACGGCGAATTTTTCCGAGTCGGTGGTCACACGCCGATAAATGTGGACGTTCGCACCAAGTGCATCCAGCTCATCGGACGAATTACGACAAACGGCAATCACGTGATCGCCGCGCTGATGAAATTGTTCGGCCAACGCCAGGCCGATTCCGCGATTTGCTCCGGTAATGACTACATTCTGCATGGTCCCATCCTTATGTCCGTTCGATTTGATCTCGAAGAAGTGTTTTGCGTACATTGACACGCTGGTATTCTGTTGCAGAATATCAGGCCGTTCATGAATCGTTTGAATTTTAGCCCATCGCCTCGTTCCCCCATAGGAGGTAATCATGTTGTACAAATTACTGTCGGCAGCCTGTATTTTGTTGCTGATGATTGGCTCGGCCAAGGCCGACGTATTATTGATTGACGAAGTGCGCGAGCGCATGCTGCGCGATTTACCCGGCAATGGTCTTAGCCAGGCCGAAGTTGAGCAGCGCTACGGCACGCCCTTAGAACGCCGCAACCCGGTTGGTGATCCGCCGATCACGCGTTGGGTCTATGACGACTACAGCGTATTTTTTGAATACGATCTGGTACTCGAAAGCGTTTTGCACCGTGGTGCGGTGCTGAACCAGGATACGCCGGAAAGCAACTGAGCCATGATCGGCCTGAGTCATCGTCTGCCAGCCGAATGGGAACCGCAGGCCGCGCTGTTGCTGGCCTGGCCGTTTGCCGACGGC
Source organism: Pseudomonadota bacterium (assembly GCA_039028855.1). Taxonomy (GTDB): domain Bacteria; phylum Pseudomonadota; class Gammaproteobacteria; order Xanthomonadales; family Wenzhouxiangellaceae. The sequence continues at coordinate 929 of JBCCHH010000243.1, forward strand.
GACTGGCAGCCGATGCTGGATGTGATTCGGCGCGAGTATATTGCGCTGATCGAGACTGTGTTGCGCTATCAGCCAGTCCTGCTGCTGACTCAGCCGGGCTGCAATGATGCGCAATCCATGCTGGGCCAACGCAACGCTTTGCGCTATATCGAAGCGCCGTACAACGACACCTGGTGTCGCGATTATGGCCCGATCACGCTGTTACATGCACAAGACCAATCCGAGCCTCCACTCGCGCTGGATTTTTATTTCAACGGCTGGGGCGGCCGGCACGATGCGCGGCTGGATAATCGCGTTAACAGCTACCTGGCCCGACATACGTCATTTACTGGTTATGAATTCCGTCAATCGCTGCTCGAACTCGAAGGGGGCGCGATCGACAGCAACGGTAACGGGCTGGTGCTGGTCAATCGCCACTGTATGCGCAGCCGGCTTGAGCATCTCACCGATGAGGTTATGGATCTGGAGTTAAGGCAATGGCTGGGCGCAGAACACATTCTATCCATCGAACAGCCACCGTTACCCGGCGACGATACCGACGGCCATATTGATACGCTGGCACGTTTCAGTCATCCGCAGCGCATTACATTCCAGAGTTTGCGCGATGCCGATGCAACAACAAAGCTGCTCGGTCAACTCGAAGCGCTGCGCAATGCCGATGGCCGCGCGTTTGAACTGACCGCCTTGCCCTGTCCCGACGATCTTGACGTCGCGCGACCGGCCAGCTACGCCAATTTTGTATTGATCAACGACGCCGTGCTGGTGCCGCAATACGGCAGCCGGTCCGATGCCGAGGCGCTGCGCGTTCTGGCCGAGCTATTCCCCGAGCGCACAGCGGAGCCGATTGATGCGCGCGCATTGATCAGCCAGGGCGGCGGACCACACTGCGCCTGTATGCAGATTCCAAAGGTGCCGGTATGAATGCCGACCGGCTAAGCGTCGGCCTCGCTCAGCACGCAATGGGTCCGGACCGGGCCGCAAATGACCGAGCCAGCCTCGACGGCATTGCCAAAGCCGCACAGCGCGGCGCCGAACTGATTGTTCTACCCGAGCTGCACGCTTCGGAATATTTCTGCAAAAAGCAGGACCCCGCGCTGTTCGAGCTGGCCGAACCGCTGGATGGGCCAACCCAACAGATGCTTGCCGAGGCCGCCAGACAACACAACGTTGTCATCGTCGGCAGCCTGTTTGAACGACGCGCGCCGGGCCTTGCGCATAACACTGCGATCGTACTTGAGCGCGACGGCAGCCTGGCCGGCATCTATCGCAAAATGCACATCCCCGACGACCCGGGCTATAACGAAAAATTCTATTTCACACCGGGCGATCTGGGCTTCGAGCCGATCCAGACTTCCGTCGGCAGACTCGGCGTGCTGGTGTGCTGGGATCAGTGGTTTCCCGAAGCCGCACGATTAATGGCCTTGGCTGGAGCCGAGTTGCTAATTTACCCAACTGCAATCGGTTTCGACCCGGCCGATAATGAAGTTGAACAGCAACACCAACGCGATGCCTGGCAGATCGTTCAACGCGCGCATGCCGTTGCCAATGGGCTAGCGGTTGCCGTGTGCAATCGCGTCGGATACGAGCCCGACCGCGATGGCGGCCCATATGCGGCGGATTTCTGGGGCCATAGCTTTATCTGTGGGCCACAGGGCGAGTTGCTGGCGCAGGCCGGTGCCGATGTCGAGGTTGTAGTAGCCGAGCTTGATCGACAGCGCAGCGAGCAGGTCCGCCGCATCTGGCCGTTCCTGCGCGACCGGCGCGTGGACGCCTATGGCGATTTAATCAAGCGCTTTCGCGATCAGCGCTAATCAGCTTAAGGTGGATTTCAGCGCCTTGCGAGTCGTACGCCATGGCAGCAGGGCATTATTCACGCGTGAAGGAAAGTTGCGCACTGCGCGCAACATCTGCATTTCACCGAGGCCGCTCGAATCGTCCGCTGCCGGGTGTGCTTTCAAACAGTCTTGGAAAGCAGCGAAACCTCGTTCAACCTCCGCCTGATTACGCCCGGGCAACCATGCCGTCAGCATCGACGCCGAGGCAGAGGTAATGGCACAGGCCTCGCCCGACCAGCACGCGCATTCGATCACGCCACCGTCATTTACGTGCAACTGAATCAGCAGGTCATCGCCACACAGCGCATCAACACCACGCGCAGAATGGGTGGCATCGGTGAGCTTGCAATGGTTCAGCGGCGCACGGTTCAGTTCGAGAATGCGCGCCTGATAGAGATCATTCAGCGTCATGGCGCAGATTGTAAGACAGTCAGTCTTCGGCGTTGATCCACAGCCTGGCCTGTGCACCTGCTTCACCATCTTCTCGTGACAGCAACTCGAAACCACCGCCATGCAGTTCAGCAATGCGCCGCACCAATAGCAGACCAATACCACTGCCGCCCGGCTTGGTCGTGAAAAACGGCACAAACAGATTGTCTGACTCGGGCAAGCCGGTGCCGCTGTCGATGACATCAATCACCAGCGTCTTAGCGTGTTGCTGCCAATGGATATGACACTGCAGTTTAGTATTGTCCGCCGTTTCCGGTTTGGATTGAACCGCTTCGGCTGCGTTGCGGATCAGGTTGATCATGGCCTGTTCGATCTGATCAGGGTCCAGTTCAAACATCAGATCATCGCCGCTCAGTTCAATTTGAACGCGGTTTTCCAGCGCGATGCTTTTTTCAATCAAGGACCGAATCCGAACCGATTTACGATCCGGTTAGGGCAAGCGCGCCAGGCCCGCATACACGCCGACAAAGCGGCTCAGACTACCAGCGCGGCGCGCGATCAGATCGA
>JBCCHH010000244.1:0-3713 GCA_039028855.1 Pseudomonadota bacterium
GAATAGCTGCAACTGCAATTCTTCAACGGCGGCGGAACACCACCCAGCTTCAGCGGTGCACGCGGTGCGCAATGGGCCGATAACGATCTCGAAGCGACTCGACTGACGCTGCAGGGCGTACTGGATTTCGATCTGACCGATCGGCTGAATCTGAATCTGGCGGCCGGATGGGATACGCACAAGCGCACCATTGAAGACCAATTCCCGACCCGCGAAGCGCGGCCGGCGGCCGAACTGGATCAGGGCTACGATGGCTTCAACGGTCTGGTGTTCTTAGGCTATGAAATACGCCCGGGCTTTGCATTGTTCGCCGGCGCAAGCCATGTGATCGAACCGCCCACCTACGACGTGTTGTTGATCAACATTTCCGGCACGCCCGGTCCGAACAATGCATTGCTGGACGGCGACAATCCACGCCGACCGGTGACGCGTGATCTGGATGAGCAAAGCGCGACCACGCTGGAAGTCGGCGGCCGTGGACGATTAGGCCCGGTCGCGCTGGATCTGACGCTGTATCGCGCATGGCTGGAAAATGAAATTGTCTCAACCACCAATGCCGTCACCCAGAACGTCACCTCAGTCGGCAATGCCGATAAGACCGAGCGCTGGGGCGTCGAAGCCGCCGCTAATATGGTTGTCGCACAAGACTGGATTCGTGCAGGCGACCGACTGCGCTTCGGCCTCGACTGGACCTGGACCGACGCCCGTTTCGATAACGACGCGACTTTCGGCAACAACCAGCTGCCGATCGTCGTCGAACACACGCTCGAAGGCCGTCTCAACTACCGCGCCGGCGGATTCTCGGCCGAAGCCTTTATCACTCACGTACCCGACGGCGGTTTCGCCGACTACGCCAATACCCTGCAGGCCGATAGTTACACCACCCTCGGCGCACGCATGAGCTACGACACCGGTCGCTGGCTGTTCTTCCTCGAAGGCCGAAACATTACCGATGAAAAGTACGTTTCAACCGTCATTGGAGCACGCAACAATCTGGACGGCAACGACAACGCCATCTTCGCGCCGGGCGAACCGGCCGCGTTCACGTTGGGTGTTCAGGTGAATTTTTGATCTCCTAATCGGCAAAAGCAGCGATGCCTGAGCCTGGTCGTCCAGCCGGGCATCGTGTTCCTCCTAGGCATGCAATCGTGTGTACGCGCCTTCACATTTTATTTAGTTTAGTGGTATATCATATTGGTTAATGCATAAACTAAATGGCTAGTATGAAGAGCACTATCAGCACAAGCACCGCCGGACAGGCCTGGCTCAGCGTGGTACAGACCTATCAGCTCTGTCAAAAGCGCTATGAAGAACTGCTCGAGCAGTTTGGCCTGACGCTGGCCCAATTCGATGCGCTGATTGCAATCGATCGACTCGGCGATGAGGCCCTGCCGAAGAACATTGCCGACTCACTCGTGGTGACGCGAGGCAACGTCACCGGGCTGCTCAAACGGTTGGTCAGTGCCGGTCTGATCAAGCTCAGGCCACATCCTGTAGATGGACGTGCATCCATCGTTCAGCTAACTGGCAGTGCAAAGAACCAGATCCATCACGCCAAGTCCGCTGCACGCCGATTTATTGAGGTGCAGCTGCAACCGTTTACGGATGCTGAACTGGAATCGACGGGCAAGCTCATGCAGGCCATGCACGCACATTTACATTCAATGGACGTCCATGCCATCGCGACGACTTCGGAACACAAAACGGGACAAACCGCATGAACCTTTCACCACCGCCCAGCCACAACTTATTTAAAGAAACGCGAGCCGCTGGCGATCTGGCGCATATGGCGCTCCGGCTGCTGCGCAAACCCGGCCCGGCTATTCAAACCGACCCCGTGATGCTATTACCGGGTTTTGGCGCAAGCGAACGTGCCATGCGTCCATTGAAGCACATGTTGAAGCGCCATAAAATTCACGCCGAAGGCTGGGGGCTGGGTCGCAACCTGGCCGGACTGAACTTACGTCACACCATCGATGATCTGCGACCCAGCTGGTCGATCGATCCAATCGAAAACTATCGCGGTGAAGCCGGCTTTGCCTACCTGAGCGATCGGGTTATCGAACGCGTAAAGCAACGCAGCGAACAACTTGAATCCAAGTTGAGCTTGATCGGCTGGAGCCTGGGCGGCAGTCTGGCACGGGAAGCTGGACGCGAGCTGCCCGATTATGTTCAGCAGATCATCACGCTGGGTTCACCCGTAGTCGGTGGTCCCAAATACACTACCGCCGCAGGACGGATGAGCAAGCGCGGAATTGATGTCGACTGGATTGAGAAACAGATGCAGCGCAGGGAGCAGTGGCAAATTCAGGTACCGATCACGGCCATTGTCAGCCCCAGCGACGGTATCGTCGGCTTCAATGCCGCACAGGATCGCTTCAGCTCAAACGTTCGTCATATTGAAATGAATGTTTCGCATCTGGGCATGCCACTGAACCCAAAGGTATGGGATGTGATCCTGAATACGTTAAACGAAGCTCGGTGAGGCTATTTACTTTTTTAAGTCATGCCGGCTGAAGCACGTTACTGACTTCAGCCGGCACCTGTAGTAGCACTATTGGCGGGTCAGGGTAATACGCATGGTCATGAACTCTTCACCATTGCGCGTTTCATACATCTCCATCATTTCCTGATCCGAATCGGGTCTGGCTGAAACGTTGCGTGTACTGATGGTTTCTTTGGTCACCGGATCAACATAGCTGCCGGTGAACTCATAGCGATCGTTCGCTTCATCATAGTTACCGGTAAACATCATCACACCAGTCGACATATTGTCGGTCCAGGTCGACCAGTACTCAGCCTTGACGTTATCGAAACCGGTACGACCATGGCCAACAAACGTCATACCCATCATGTTGCCGGACCAGTGTTCTTCAATCACGCGTCCATCTAGCGATATTTTGCGTTCTACTGTTGACTCATTCACAGTAGGCTCAATGCCCGGCACACTCCAGGACTCCACCTTTGCTTTCCAGCTACCTACCTGCTCAGCCAGCCGCGCATGCGCTTCGCCCGGCGTTGCCGCCGCTTGCCAAGCCTGCATCATCTCCATGTGCTCAGGTGACATTTCAGGCATGGCCTCTTGCTCAGCCTGAGCCATAGCGATCATCGGCATAGCCAAACAAAAAATCCCTGCAATAAAATAACGTTTCATACATTTCTCCAAATCATGTTAGGTGTATCACTGTATTCAAATAAGCGTAGTTTGTCCAATTTTATAAAGCTATAGTCAGAAAGTCTATTCGATGCTATTAGACAAAAAAACATCTAGACTCTTCTGCAAAAGTTAGATCAAGATACCCAAAGAGTTTTTTCAACTATAGGTTTCCATTGATTTTCATGAAATTCAAATAGAATAAAAAATTCTCCAGCTCCACAGAGTGGCGCACAATGTTTTGAGAGCTTAAGAATCGCATACTCATTATTTTCAGAAAATGCTACCCTTGATACCGAGTAGTAAGGCCCGAAATTGAATCTCGAACTCCGATCGGGCTTTCACCTTCAACCAGACAGTATTCACCTGACCCTCTGGCGCCAACCTCGAAATATTCTTCAGACAGAAAAGCACCATTGGTCATCAACGGATTCCAGTTCAAATGAAAATGCTGTTGATTAGCTTCATATAGATCAAGGATCAAATCATTTGAAATATTCTTATTTGCCGAAACAAATGAAAACCAGTAGTCATCACTGTATGGATTTTTCAAGAACCA
>JBCCHH010000245.1:0-3709 GCA_039028855.1 Pseudomonadota bacterium
CCGGACAGGCCCGGCAAACCGATATCCATCAGAATCACATCGGGCTGATGTTCACGGTTGAGTTTGATTGCGGCCTCGCCGCTGGACGCCTCGCCAACGATCTCGATACCGCCTGAATCCTGAATAAGGTTGCGCAGCCCGGTACGCACCAGATCGTGATCATCAACAATGAGTAGCTTTATCACTCCGACGTTTCCTCCTGCTCGAATACAACGCCAGCTTGAACTCTACCCTATTTTGTCAGCCATCGCACAAAAAGGTGCTTAATCAGTAGCTGTGGGTAAATTTTCATTTAACAAAAGCAAGAAACCATCAAGTTTTCGGCGATTTCTTCTCCGCAGAAGTCTTGTTCGGCACATCCGCTGTCGGCGTCTTCGCTTGCGAGCTGGCGCCCAGATGTTTCAAACGCACTTCCCGCTGACTGACTTGCGGCAAACGATCGGCCAGTGTTTTTGAATCGACCAGCTTGTCGGCGCTGCTGCTCAGATGATCAAATACGGCCTTGTAGCTGTCGGTCATCTGATTGACAAGTTGCGCCGTCTCGACGAAATGATCGGTGACCTGTTCGCGAAATTTTTCGTTTTCGCGCTGAATCGAGGCCACTGAAGTCTGCTCAACTTTGCGTCGGCCCAACCCGTAACCCAAGCCGACGCCTGCTGCAATGCCGATGACCAGCATGATGAAGCCTACGATTAGCATTTCTGTTGTCATGTTCTATCTTCCACCCTGATCATTCAGAGACGCTCGCGAACCCAGCTATCAACCGAGTCGAGCGCGCGCTGTAATTGTGAACTGTCGCTGCCACCGGCCTGGGCAAAATCGGGACGACCGCCGCCTTTGCCGCCAACCTGGCTTGCAACATGATTGATCAGTTCACCGGCCTTGAAGCGATTGGTTAAATCCTGCGTTACGCCTGCAACCAGGCGAATGCGATCATCGACTGTAGTGGCCAGTACGATTACACCCGAACCGAGTTTATTTTTGAGTTGATCCACCGTATCGCGCAGGCTGTTTGGATCAATTCCATCGAGTTGTCGACGAATCACATTTACGCCTTCAATCTGCTCAGCGGCCGAGGAAAGATCCGAACCTTGCGCGCTGGCCAGCTTGCTTTTCAGTCGTTCCAATTCTTTTTCGAGCGCACGTGATCGCTCGAGCAGCATCTCGACCCGCTCGCTGAGTTGCTCCGGCGAAGCCTTGAGCCGACCGGCCACCCGGCGCAGCGATTCGTCCATCTGCTGCACCCAGCTCACGGCATAGCGCCCGGCCACAGCTTCGATGCGACGTACGCCGGCCGAAATACCGGTTTCGGAAACGATCTTGAACAGACCGATATCGCCGACCCGATCGACATGCGTACCGCCGCACAGCTCGGTCGAATAATCGCCGAACTGCAGTACGCGCACACGGTCGCCGTATTTATCGCCGAAAAATGCCAATGCCCCGGCCTCGATCGCATCGTCAAACGCCATTTCGTTGGCCGATGATGCGGCATTGGCCTGGATTTGATCATTCACGCGCGTTTCAATCGCGCGAATCTGTTCGTCGCTGACCGGTTCAAAATGGGTAAAGTCAAACCGCAGCCGATCCGGCGCGACCAGCGAACCCTTCTGCTCGACATGTTCGCCGAGCAGATCGCGCAGCGCCGCGTGCATCAGATGCGTAGCCGAATGATGGCGGACCGTGTCGATCCTGCGCTGCTCGTCGATTTGACCGGCAATTAAGTCGCCGACGCTCAGCTCGCCATTGATCAATTGGCCCTGATGACCGTGATATACGCCGGCCACCTTGCGCGTGTCGTGAACCTCAAACTGGCTATTGCCTGAGGACAATCGACCCGTATCGCCGACCTGCCCGCCCGATTCAGCGTAGAACGGCGTGCGGTCGAGCAAGATGGTTGCCGACTCACCGGCCGACAGACACTCGACGGAATGACCATCGCGCATGATAGCGACAATTCTGGCATTGGCAATATCAGGCGCGTCATAGCCAATAAACTCCGTCGCCGGCAGATCGGAAACCAGATCGGCCGACACTTCATCCTGCAGCACAAACTTACCGCTGGCCCGTGCCTTTTCACGCTGCGCTTGCATCGATTGTTCGAAGCCGGTCTCATCAACAGTCAGGCTGCGCTCACGCGCAATATCGCGCGTCAGATCGATGGGAAATCCATAAGTATCATAGAGCATAAAAGCTAAATCACCAGAAATGAATCTTGGCAAATCACTCTCTCTAAGGCAGTCGACTTGAATATCAGGATATTCAACCATTAGTGCATTGGCTTTCTCGTTGAATTGTGGGTCGCCAATAGCTTCAGATACAAATAAAAAATGTTGAGTATTTTGCAAAAAACGTAGTCGGTTTTTAAGTTGCATGATCGCATGACTCTCTCTTAAAACGGCACAACACTCAACTGATGTCCTCTTATTTCCTTCGCGAAAAGATCCACTAAAGCGCAAAAACTCTCCGTTTAAGCTATCTAACCGATTTGGGCCAACCGATAAATCGCCAAACTCTTGCTTAGCCCATTGAAGCATTCTTTCAAAAAGCACCCTTTCATCGAGCAGCTTCATGCCCTGATCAAGCGTCTCCCCGAAACGCTGTTCTTCACGTGCCAGCGCATCGACAATCGAGTCGCGCCGTTTGACCAGTTCTGGATAGGCCTCGCCCATGGCTTCGACCAGCGGATCAACCATGACGGCAAAAAACGGCTGATTCTGGCCGAGCTTATAGCCATGCCGAATCGCACGCCGGATGATGCGCCGCAGCACATAGCCGCGGCCCTCATTCGACGGCAGTACGCCGTCGGCGATCATGAAGGCGCAAGCGCGGATATGGTCGGCAATGACCTTTAGCGATGGATGATCAAGATCGTTTGTTCTGGTGCGCTCGGCCGCGGCACGCAGCAAATGCTGAAACAGGTCGATCTCGTAGTTGGATTGCACGCCCTGCAATACTGCTGCCAACCGCTCCAGGCCCATGCCGGTGTCGACACAGGGCTTGGGCAACGGTTTCATGCTGCCGTCGGCGGCGCGATCGAACTGCATAAAGACCAAATTCCAGATTTCGACATAGCGGTCACCGTCTTCCTCAGGCGTGCCGGGCGGCCCGCCGGGCACGTCGGGGCCGTGGTCGTAGAAGATTTCCGTACACGGACCGCATGGGCCGGTATCGCCCATGGCCCAGAAGTTATCCTTGGCGCCGATGCGTGAGAAGCGTTTCGGATCGACGCCGATCTCGTTCAGCCAGATCTCGGCGGCTTCATCGTCTTCCTCGAAAATCGTGACCCACAGCTTTTCCGGCGGCAGACCGCAGACTTCGGTCAGATACTGCCAGGCATATTCAATTGCTTCGCGCTTGAAATAGTCGCCGAAGCTGAAGTTGCCGAGCATTTCGAAAAACGTGTGATGGCGCGCGGTGTAGCCGACGTTTTCCAGATCGTTATGTTTGCCGCCCGCGCGCACGCAGCGCTGGGACGACGTCGCGCGCGAGTAGTCGCGCGACTCAGCGCCTAGAAACACATCCTTGAACTGCACCATCCCGGCATTGGTGAATAGCAGTGTCGGATCATTAGCCGGCACCAGCGGGCTCGATTTGACCACACGGTGGCCGCGCTCGGCGAAAAAATCAATAAACGAAGATCGAATGTCAGCGGTGGTTTTCATGCAAGAATTCTGTCAAACGGATAATCAGCAATATAGCGGAAACA
>JBCCHH010000246.1:0-3677 GCA_039028855.1 Pseudomonadota bacterium
CCAACAGTTGCCGACCTTCATCTAGATCAATCAAATCGGCCAAAATGCGTGCCGATTCGAGCATCAGGATGTCCGTATCCTCGTCTTGTGTTGCGTTGAGCACCAGCGAGGTGGCGTCGGCCGCTTCGGTACTCTCGGCCCGTTCGGCTGCATTCGTCGCCAATTGAGTTGTACCAGCATCTACGTTTTCGTCGATCGGCTCTTCATCCTCGCCATAACGGGCAATGCGCTTGGCCTCGGCTTCAGCATATTCCTGCTGGCGTACGGAAGCCAGCAGCGAAACCGATTTACGCTGGCTGCGTTCCTGGTACTCATTCATCTCCTCGACCAGATGAATGAGTTCTTCATCGGTGCTGCGCCGGTTCAGGTGGCGTTGAGTGGCCAGTGGCAGCAGCGGCGAAAAATCGCCGAGCGCTTCGTATTCGGCTCGCTGAATCTGCGTCCAGGGCAGCGCGAAATCGAGTGAAGTTTCACCATAGTCTTGTGGATCACCAAAACTCGGCAGCATGATATCGGGCTGAACGCCGAGTGCCTGGGTTGATCCGCCGTCGACACGGAAGAACTCGGCCATAGTGAGCTTGACCTGACCCAGACGCGTATCTTCATTGGTTGAGAAATCATCCAGATTGAACAGATTTTGCACCGTGCCCTTGCCGAAGGTAGGCTCACCGATGATGACACCACGGTTGTAGTCCTGAATCGCAGCGGCAAAGATTTCTGATGCAGACGCGCTATGTCGGTTCACCAGCACTGCCAGTGGGCCAGACCAGGCCATGCCGGGCTCATAATCGCTTTCAACCTTAATGCGGCCACCGGAATCGCGCACCTGCACGACCGGACCTTCGTCGATAAACAGGCCGACCATCGTGGTCGCTTCATCGAGCGCACCACCGCCATTACCGCGCAAATCCATAACGATGCCTTCGACGCCCTGCTGACGCATTTCCTGAATCAAACGACGTACGTCGCGCGTGCTGGATCGATAATTTGGCTCATTGCGCGCGCGGCCGCGGAAATCGACGTAGAACACGGGCACCTGAATGATGCCCATGCGGCGCATCACGCCATTAACTTCAACTTCCTCGACATGCGCCTGAGCAGCCTGCTCTTCAAGCTTGACCTCATTGCGCACCAGCTCAATGGTTTCCATTGCGCCCTTGGCACTGGCCTTGGCCGGTAGCAGTTGCAGCCGCACAATCGTTTCACGCTCGCCGCGGATTTTGTCGACCACATCATCCAGTCGCCAGCCGACCACATCGGTTACTTCACTGCCTGTGCCCTGACCGACACCGATGATACGATCACCGGGCTGGAGCCGGCCGTCCATATCAGCCGGACCACCGGGCACAATGGACTGAACTGCAACATATTCACCGTCCGCACCCAACAACGCACCGATACCGTCGAGCGACAGCTTCATTGAAATTTCAAAATTGTCGGCCAGGCGAGGAGACATGTATGAGGTATGCGGTTCAATGGAACGCGCATAGGCATTCATGAAAAACTGAAACGCATCCTGATTATTGAACTCGCTAACGCGCCGCTTGATGTTGCCGTAGCGCTCGCCCAGGGTTTCACGTATATCGTCCGCTTCGCGCTCGGTCAGCATCAGGCCCAGCCAGTCATTCTTTACGCGCTGGCGCCACAGTTCTTCCAGCGCTGTTCGGTCTTCGGCCCACGGCAGGTCTTCGCGGTTGTAGTAATAGTTTTCATCAATCGTGAAATCAAACTCGTTTTCCAACAGCATCTGCGCATGTTCAACGCGCTCATAGACCCGCCGAACGTAAAGATTGAAGATATCAAACGCCGGGTCGAGTTCGGCCGTCCTCAACGCATCATCCAGATGCAGTTGATAGCGCTGCAGGTCGTCGATATCCGAGACGAGAAAATACATGCGGTTCGGGTCAAGCAGTTCAATGTACTGCTCGAAAATTCGTTTCGACATTTCATCGTCGAGCTGGGTTCGCCGATAGTGATAGCTGGACAGAAAACGCGTCGTCAATCGGGTGGCGAAACTGTGCTCGGTCGCCGGCTTCAGCAGGTTCAGATCGGCTTCCAGATCCGACTCAACAACCGCAAAAAGGCTGGCCGAAACTGCAAACAGGGTGGCTGCGGATAACGATGAAAGAAATCGAATAGTCATTTGTGTTGTTTTCATAACTGAATCAGACCCGAACTATGCCAACAAGGTTTCATTTCATGACAGAATCGGTGCATATGTTTCAACTGAGCTTACCGCACCTGACGGTCAATCGCTTAACGCATTGTTTTCTATTTATCAGCATACCGGTGGCGTAACAATGCAGCGTGAGCCTCATCTTCCGCCGATTATCGCTCGACGTCAAGCCCGATACGATCGGCCAGCAAATCAACCAGGCGATGCTGAACGGCGCGTCGATCAAACGGATTTTGCTCGCCATTGACGCAATCGACCCAGCGCGTCATAGCCTGGCCGGCGTAGCCGCAGGGGTTGATACAACTGAATGGCGACAGATCAAGATCAAGATTCAGGGCCAGGCCGTGGAAGGTGCAACCGCGGCGCACTTTCAAACCAATGGATGCGATTTTGGCGTCGCCGACGAATACGCCGGGCGCGCCTTGTCTGCGCCCGGATTCGACCTTGTGCTCTACCAGCAAGTCAATCACGACCTGCTCCAGATCGCGGACGAAACAGCGTACACCCAGGCTCAGGCGATCGAGGTCAATCAGTGGATAGACCACAAGCTGACCGGGGCCGTGATAGGTAACCTGGCCGCCGCGGTCGGTTTGAACAATCGGTATATCGCCGGCATCGAGCACATGTTCTGCCTTGCCGGCCAGGCCCTGGGTGAATACTGGTGGATGCTCAACCAGCCACAGCTCATCGGGTGTCTCTGGCCCACGCGCATCGGTTACATCGCGCATGCGCTGCCACACATCAACATAGGGCTGTCGGCCCAACTCGCGAACCCGCAACGGCCTTACGGCACGATCGTTTGGCAAAACTGCGGCACTCATGGCTTCAGACTACAGTGTCATGACGACCACGTCCAATGCGCGCAACGCCGCGTAAATTTGTTCAAGCTGCGTGCGCGAGGTCACTTCTACCTGAAGGGTGATGCTTTGAAAGGTCCCGTTGCGACTCGGCCGAAGCTGAATCGTCTCGCGATCCAGCGTAATTCCCTGCGCGCTGACGGCGCCAACCACTTGCTCCAGCGCCTGCTCTTCGGTTCGCGTCATAGCCTTGACCGGATAGCGACAGGGGAAAACCAGATCGCCCTGTTCGTCGACGGTCGGCTCACCGGGCGCGGTTGGCTTGCCCGACTCAGTCATCGCCGCCAAACAGACCGCCGAACCACAGCCCGATGCTGTCGCTGGTGCGGCCCCACCAGCCGGCGCGCTCAACCGCGTCGAGCACGATCAAATCGCGCGATACGATCACGTCATCGTCGAGAGTGATCAGCAGTTCGCCAAAATTTTGACCCACCACAAACGGCGCCATCGGCCGTTCCGGCACCAGCAGCTCGGCGTTCAGCGCATCCTGACGACCGCGCGGCAGTGTGATCAGTAAGGGTTCAGCCAGTCCCAATCCCATATCGTCGGCCTTGCCTTTCCAGACTTCAGCGCGGGTAAGCTCCTGGCCGGCGTCGTACAGGCTGAAAGTTTCAAAAAATCGGAAACCGTAGTTCAACAGCGAC
>JBCCHH010000247.1:0-3674 GCA_039028855.1 Pseudomonadota bacterium
AGGCGAGTGGTTCCAAGTTTTGCTGAGATTTGGCCGCTGAACTAGGTTTTTGCTTCTGACTTTGACGTTGATGAGCCTTGGCGGTGCCGAGGCGCGGAGGGTCAGGCGGAAGAAGATGCGCCGCAATGTTTGAGCGTAGCGAGTTCTTTGCGCACCGCCTGACGCGAGCACCGCAGGGCATCCCGCGTAGCGGGACACCGACACCGGCGGAAGCGTTTTTGCTTACTTTTTCCGCGGCGATTGTGATGACAAGTGGTAAGGCGCATCAGCCAGCGAAGCTGACGGCGCAATGCCTTTGAAGTTTTAGGTTTTCAGGAAAGATATAAAAAAATCAATCATTAACTTGCAAAACAAGCAGCGCAAAAATCTAGCATTCAAATGTCAGAACATTACGATCAACCAATTCGAGCAAGCAACCCATCCAAAGAATACGCAATGGTCGCCCGTCGAATGCATTCCCGAATCCGGTCCTCATCCACATCAAACCGAAAATGACGGGTTTCGGTCTCCGGTTGCTGATCGGGCCCGACCCAGCCAAAGCAAACCGTGCCGACCGGCTTGTCTGGCGAGCCACCGCCGGGGCCGGCAACACCGGTGACCGACAAGGCGTAATCCGCACCGGAAGTTTTGAGCGCGCCGAGCGCCATCTCGGCCGCGGTCATTTCGCTGACGGCACCGAACTGCGCCAGTGTGGCTGGACGAACGCCGATTTGGTGTATCTTGGCATCATTGGAATACGTTACCCAGCCGCATTCGATCCAGCGCGAACTGCCAGCCAGGTCCGTGCAGACTTTGGCGATCCAGCCGCCGGTACAGGACTCGGCCGTGGCCATGCGTCGACCATACGCCTTGAGTTCGGCAGCCAGAACAAAAGCACGATCACGCAGGGTCGCGTCGGTCAGATTCGTTGGCAATGACGCTGGGTTTGCTTCACTCATGTCTGAAAATTCGGCCTCATATGAAAATACTCGATAAAGATCATCCTTCGCCTCGCGTTATCATGCCGCGAGTGTTGTAGAACTGCTTGAGTTTTTCAAAAACGAACCTGTAACAAACCGGATGTCCGCCCTAGTCATCGCATGAGCCCCGCCCAACCCAAATCATCTTCGGCCAAGCACACCCCGCTAATGCAGCAATATCTGCGCATCAAGGCCGATTATCCGGACATTCTGCTGTTTTTCCGCATGGGCGATTTCTACGAGCTGTTTTATGACGATGCCAAGCGTGCAGCCGAACTGCTCGACATTACGCTGACCGCCCGCGGCCAGTCCGGCGGTCAGCCGATTCCGATGGCCGGCGTGCCCTATCACGCGGTCGATGGCTATCTGGCGCGATTGCTGCGCAAGGGCGAATCGATTGCGATTTGCGAACAGGTCGGTGACCCGGAAACAAGCAAAGGACCGGTCGAGCGCAAGGTCGTACGTATCGTCACGCCCGGCACGCTGACCGATGAATCGCTGCTCGAAGACCGGCACGATCGTCTGCTGGCCGCGATTGTTCCAGTCGGTGAAAACCATTTTGGCCTGGCCTGGCTGGACCTGGCCGGTGGCCGCCTGAGCGCCTGCGAAGTCAGCAGCCACACAGCCCTTCGCGCCGAATTGCAGCGGCTTCGACCGGCAGAACTGCTGCTGCCTGAGTCCTCTCAATTAGCTCATCCGCTTGAAGGCGAATTTACTGTTCAGAAGCGACCCGACTGGGAATTTGATTCCGAAGCTGGTGAGCGCCGGCTGTGCAAGCAACTGGCCGTCAATGACCTGGCCGGTTTTGGCGTTGAATCGACCAGCCCGGCCGTGACAGCGGCCGGCAGCCTGGTCAGCTACGCGCAAAGCATGCTGGCCGACGAGCTGCCGCATATCGATCAATTCCGAATCGAAAACGAGAGTAATCATCTGCTGCTGGATGCGGCCACGCGACGCCATCTGGAAATCGATCGTCACCCGGAAGGCCGGATTGAACATACGCTGGTCGGCTTGATGGACCAAACCCGAACGCCGATGGGCAGTCGCAAGCTGCGGCGCTGGTTGACGCATCCATTACGCGACCATGCCCTGCTGTCGCAGCGACATCAGGCCATCGATACACTGATGCATCAGCAGTTCTGGCCCAAGCTGGCCGACGTACTCTCGGGCCTCGGCGATCTCGAGCGCATCGTCACGCGAATCGCGCTCGGCAACGCGCGACCGCGCGATCTGTCTACGCTGCGCGAGGGTCTGAGCCGTCTGCCCAAGGTGCATCAACTGCTTGAATCGACCGACAACAGCGCCCTGACCGCCCTGCTTCGGCAACTGCCTGACTGCGCCGATCTGGGCGACTGGCTGGTCGGCGCCATCGTCGAGAATCCGCCGATGCTGATTCGCGATGGCGGTGTGATTGCCGAAGGCTTCGATACTGAATTGGACGAACTACGAAGCCTGAGCACCAACGCCGACGATTTCCTGCAGCAGTTCGAAGCACGCGAACGCGAACGCACGGGCATCAGCACGCTCAAGGTCGGCTACAACCGCGTGCACGGGTATTACATTGAAATCAGCAAAGCCCGCAGCGAAGATCCGCCGGCCGAATACACGCGGCGGCAAACGCTGAAAAACGCCGAGCGCTACATCACCGAGGAACTCAAACAGCACGAAGACAAAGTGCTGTCGGCGCGCGAGCGCTCGCTGGCGCGCGAGAAAATGCTGTACGAGCAGATCGTGTCCACACTGGCCGAACATCACCAACGACTGGCCGGTATTAGCCGTGCACTGGCCACGCTGGACGTGCTCAACACCTTCGCCGAACGTGCCGAAACGCTGAACTGGTCGCGACCGGAACTGCGCGAAGAACCCGGTCTGAATATCGTTGAAGGTCGACATCCGGTGGTCGAACACGTGCAAACTGAGCCGTTCGTGCCAAACGACTGCACGCTAGGCTCAAATCAGCGGATGATGCTCGTGACCGGTCCGAACATGGGCGGCAAATCAACTTATATGCGTCAGATCGCGCTGATCGTGTTGCTGGCCCATGCCGGCAGCTTTGTGCCTGCGCGCAGTCTGAGCTGCGGCCCGATTGATCGGGTTTTTTCGCGCATCGGCGCCGGCGACGACCTCACACGTGGACGATCTACCTTCATGGTCGAGATGGTCGAAACCGCGAATATTCTGCGCAACGCCAGCGATCAGTCACTCGTGCTGATGGACGAAATCGGCCGCGGCACCTCGACCTTCGACGGCCTCGCCCTGGCCTGGGCCGTGGCGACTGAACTGGCCATCAGCGTACAGTCGATGACGTTGTTCGCCACACACTATTTCGAACTGACCCGGCTGGCCGAAGACCACGATGGCATCGTCAACGTCCATCTGGACGCACGCGAGCACGGCGATAAAATCGTCTTCCTGCATAGCGTACGCGAAGGCCCGGCGAATCAATCCTACGGCTTGCAGGTCGCACGTCTGGCCGGCGTGCCAAAGCCGGTCATTACATTGGCAAAAACGCATCTAGCGCGATTGGAGAAACAGTCTGAAGCCAGCCAGTCACCACAGCTTGGCCTGTTTAATCAGCGCAGGGAGGTCGAACCAGACCCTGAGCCAGATACATTGCGAGCGCTGCTTTCCGAAATTGATCCGGATGAACTGAGTCCGCGCGAGGCATTGGAGTGGATGTATCGGTTGCGGAAGGAGCTTGATCAATAGGGTGTA
>JBCCHH010000248.1:0-3673 GCA_039028855.1 Pseudomonadota bacterium
CCAAATCCCCAGCTCGAATAAGTGGGGCCATGCTGTTGCTGATTACTTTCAGCTGTACTTTCTGTCTGATTTTTAGCTGTTGTTTGATAAGCTTGTGCAGTTGACCACCGCATCCGCTGTAATCCACTGGGAATCCGGCCATCCGGGCGGTGCGTCCGGCGGAATCTCGAACAGGTTATCGGTACTTCCGACAGTGTGTGGCCCCAGTGAGTAGGATTCGATTGAAAAATCGTCCGGACCGTCTTCTTTCATGTAGTGACGAAGCTGCGAATCGGTCATCGGCACAAACGGATTGCTCGTACCCGCTTTACGCCACGAAGCCTGGTAATAGCGAACATTCAGGTCGGTACGCAGGTCATGATCGAACTCGAAGCGGAAGCGCAGATAGCCACCCCAGGGTGCGCCGGTTTCGAGCAGCCCCAGATTATCGCTTGTGGTTGGCAGCGCGCTGCCTACGCCATGCAAACGGGCGACTGAGGTGTTGCCCACGGCCATGGCCAGTACCCAATGCGACGGTGCAATAACCGGCGGGCAGGGTGGACAGATCTTGGCGAACGGGCTGGTCGTAACCAGCTTGACTTCAGTACCGCAGACGTAGTTCCAGTAGGTATGACACGCGATCGGCGTAGGTGCATAGATTGGAATTCGAAAGAAGCCGATCCGACGGTAGGCCTTGAAGTACAGGTCAGGAATATCCGATGAGCAACCGCGAAGGAAAACCGCCCGGAAGTGTCCGCACTCGTCCGTCGTCGTGGTGGTGATCAGTTGAGTCGTTACGGCTGCCGGCCAGATAAAGCACAGCAGCGGACGAACCACAATTGGGTGATCGATCAGTGCCTTGCGAAACGCGGCATTGCTGATCGACGCGGCGCGCACGAGTTCGGGTTGTTCCATGACACCGCGAAGCGCTGCGCTGGCTTCTTCCCGGCTGACCAGCTGCTGCTCATTGCCGGTAAACCGGAACTGCTTGAGCGTCTTGTCTTCCGCGTCGCCGGCTCGTCCAAGGATGCTCGCAGCCTCGAACTTCTCTGTGTTGATGATCCGCTCGAAGCGACCGGCCGTGCCAGGAATCGGGTGATTCGGCAGAAACGGATCGGGATTCGGGTCCGGAATCGGATGGCGGATCACGTCGCGCAGACGCTCCAGAATATGCTCGGGAATCCGCGGCAGAATCTGCCAAACCTGGTCGACCTCGTAAATCTCGACCTCGGCATCGCACACCGGAAACTCGGACAGCGTATCGCCGACGCTGACGTTCTTCACCAGCGTACCGCGCACGGTGCAAAAGCGCAGCCAGCAGCGCCACTGGATCGGGTCAATCGGTATCAGCACCCGGTCGGCCAGTCCCGGTTTGATCATTCGCTCGGTGGCTTTCAGTCGAATCAGTGATGAAAGTAATTCCGGCTCGTCCACCTCAAGCTGTGGGCCAACCAGCACCCGAACCTTGCCCGGCTCCTTGCCAGTCGGTATGTTCAGCCCCGCCGCCTTGCCGTTGTCGATCTTGGTCCGGCTAAGCAATTTGCCGCTGCTGCTAAATGCATAGGCCTCCAGCGTCGGTGATCCCTCTTCACGATCCACATCGACGACCTGGGCCTCGATCTGTATTTTTCCAGTTTTTTTGTTTGTCGATTTCTTGCTTGTCTTACTGCGGTTTGTAGCCATAGCTCTGCTGCTCCTTAAGTTAATAAATCTCATGCCAGCCAGTACCTTGGTGCTGGTCTGTATGGATATAACGCGCCGGAGCGATATTTCCCTCACTACAAAAGAAATAGAAGGCGACAGAAAACAATGCGTAGCAGCAGAGCAGGATGTAACATACGCTGCGTGTTGACGCCTAACAACGTGGGCCAGGTTTGGTTTACTGATGCTTAGTCGGAAGCAACGATTTGAACGAATAGCTGGAATATTGAGCAGCAGCTGCGGTTATTGTTTCAGCACTCGATCGTCTGCCGTAAAACAGGTACAAGTTTGTTCTGCCGGTCTCTACAGCCTTTGCAATTAGCGCATTAGAGTTTGCGCAAAATGTTTTTGAGCTATTCGTACTCTCTGCTTCAGAGCGATGTGAGAATCTCAGCTAGTGCAGTGGCTATAGACTGCACTGGTACTTTCGCCGCTGCATGGTCATCTTCCGATAAGGCCATCCTCTGGACAACCGCTGCGGCAGATCAGACCTTTATGTTCGACAACCTGAGTACCGCGAGTAATTTGCGATTTGTCTCTGACTATCAGCCTGGCCAAGTCACGCGCACGCATCGGCTCATGTTCGTCCAGGGTTAACAGCCATATACCGCCGGCAGGCCCGTATCGTTGAAGTAGCAACCAAGCAATCAATTTCGATCAATCAAACCCATCAACCAGTTTGTGTTTAATCACGAGTTCAAAGCTCTTCTCTACGGCACGCACCCATTTAGGCGAACCCACGGCAGCATAGCGGGCGATTTCAGCTTCGGTCCATGCCCTGAGTGAGGCCCAGTTATCGCGTCGACGGCGCACGTGGTCGACGATTTCGCGCAGTACGCTGTAGTTGTGGCCGGTTCGAGACACGCGCAGATCCCAGAAAAAAGTATCGGACGAGCTGGTCAGACGGGTAAAGAAGGGGATGTATTCGCGTACCAACGCTTGATCGCTTTCCAGTCGCGACTCAATCTCGCTTCGCTCGCTTGTCGATGTAACGCCCAGTTCGGTACGCAGCCCGGCCCAGTCCGACGGATGGCGCGATTCAAAGGCTTGAAAGAAGGGATTGTTGCTTTGGTAGGGCACATTGTCGATCAGGCAATGCGCGGCCAGCCGATACATTTTCATCTTCAGAAACGCCGACTTGGTGCCATAGATGCGGCCGTCAAACGCATCCAGCATCGGCGCCGAGCTGTCAATACTGACTGCGCGCGAACCTTTGAGCAGAAAGCCGATCAGCATGATCAGAATCGGGGTGCCCACACCGAGCACATGAATCGGGATATCGTCGGCATGGCCGTTCAATACGCCGAGAGTCAGAGCATGGGTGGCGATGTAGGATTCAGGCAGCGATTCACCGAGATCTTCAACAGTATCGCCGAGCCTGATTTCGCGTATCCAGCGACGACTGGCCATTTGTGCGCCATAACTGATGGCGATTCCGTCCTTCACAATCCCTCGTGCAGCTGCGGCCCCTTGCTGAGCGCTCGCATAATCATAAGCATGGATCACCATGTACAGCGCCGTGTCGGACAATGCCTGAATAAAGCCGAATTGTCCGTTGACCTGGCGCGCGAACAATTCACGCGTACGTGCTTGATAAGGAGCGATTTCACTCGGCTGCGGATTGAACACCGGGTCCATCAGGCCAGCCATGATCATGACGGGGATGGTGAAATCCTCAAGCCCGATCATGTAGTCCGGACGCATCTTCAATTGAGTTGCAATCAGGTCTGAACGGTCAAGGTCCGCTTGCGCATCTGCACAGGCTGTTGCAATCTCGTTCATCAACTGAGTGCGGCGGTCGAGCGTGGTCTGAGTGACTCCAGCGGCTTCAAACTGATTTCTGGCCTGGTCGAGCACATCCCTGCCGCGCGCCGAAAACTGCCGGCCGAGTGCGTTCATCCGGGTCCAGTTGCCGTTGTCGCTGATTAACAGGTTTCGACGCGCGTGAGCGGCTGCCGCGAGTTTCAGCGTTTCCGTGGTCGTGTAGTGTTCC
>JBCCHH010000249.1:0-3661 GCA_039028855.1 Pseudomonadota bacterium
ATACACAGCAGGTGATGCGGGCGCAGCTTGAGCGTCACGAATCGGAAGGTGGGGCGGGTTCCCGATGTAGCATTTTAAGCGTGGCTGCGGCCAGTGCGGATTTAAACACAGCACCCAGCAGAAACGGCGTTACGCCTGCAGCGATGGCGGGTTCGAAACCGATTAATGTCGCTAACCATAGCCCGCCCAGAAACAGGCACAAGGCGTGCCCGAGCAGCATGGCAACAAAAGCCAGCCCGATACGTTGGCCATTCCAGCCATTCTGCGCAAGCCAGCCGACTATAGCTGAGGCCAGCGGGAAGGCGAACAGATAGCCTGCGGTTGGTCCAATAAATACCAGAGGTCCGCCGCTTCCGCCCGATAATACCGGCAGGCCAATTGCGGCTTGTGCGAGCCAGGCCAGCACCGTAATTGTGCCCAGCCGCCAGCCAAATAACGCACCGATCAGCACTACCGCATAGGTTTGCATCGTCATCGGCACCGGAATCATCGGCACTTCAAGATAGGACGATAGCGTCAGCGCCAGGGTTCCTGCAAGCACAGCTATGATTTGCCACAGCAGTGAGCGCTGATGCAGCTTAAGCGGACTGGAAACGGGATTGATCTCGGTGGCGGTTGCGTTCGGCATAGATGTTTTCCTGATTTTCAGGGTCGATTATAAACCCTTTAAAAAGGTTAACTTTGCAGTGGATACTTTTTGCAGATGCGCGATAGTACAAACAGCATCAATCCCAGACAAGAAAGCCCGCACTAGGCGGGCTTTTTTGTGCCTGATCAGGTGATTTTAGGAATCGGTTGCCCGTTTTCTGAACCAGATCGAACCGGCAATGAAAATCGCGCCAATCACAATGCCAACCCACATATCGAGACTGATCAACGATTGCCAAACCGAGCCGAAACTCATGAACATGTCTTCTCCGGGCCGGGTCATGGTGTCGCCACCCTGGGTGATCTGCTCCCATTCGATATTGGCCGGTACTACGCCGCGGCCGATACGTTCGAGAATCGTCAGCATCAGATTTTCGGTGGAAAACCGGAAATCGCTGAAGAAGCTCCAGAACTGCTGGAAAATGCCGATCAGCACCGGAACGAGTACGGCGATCAGAATCGGCAGACGAGGTGCCCAGGATGAGCAGAACATGATCCAGGCATAAATTGGTAGTAGCCAGAGGCCCTGAACCAATGCACCAAACAGCATTAATAACCAGGTACTCGGCAGATTGGCCGGACCCCAGAACACAGTAAATGGATTAACGCCGGCCAGAAAGCCGTAGGCTGTTGCGATGAGCAGAATGATGAGTTGAATCAGGATCGTACCCGCAAGATAGACCAGCGGTGCGAGCACGATGGCGGTCAGGATTTTCGAGGCAACTGTCATGCCATCCGATATGGGCAGAGACTTCCAGTACAGAATCGAACGATCGCGCCGGTCATCGTACAAGCTGCCGGCCAGATAGAACACCACGACCAGAAACATCACCTGGGTATACAAGGATGAAATGGAGGCCGAAACGCCATATAAAATCAGGCTGCGGCTTTCCACCGCCATCTGTGCGAATTGACGAATGCCGTCTTTGGTGAAGATCATTTCGTTGTCCACCCGTGCGCCGATAATCAGCGCTAGAATCGCGAACAATAAAATGAAGCCGGCGATAATCAGCGGTGTCCATTTGAATGCGAACGGACTTTCCCAAACCTCGCGCCGCATCATGATCCATAGTCTGGATAAGGAATCCATCATGCTGCCTCCTCTGCTTGACTATCGCCCATCAGTGCGACAAATAAATCGGCTACGCTGGGTTTGTGGATTTCGCCAAGCAGCTCCAACTCCTCGCGGCTGGCGCGATCAAACAGCATGATATGCCGGCCAAACAGTACGCGCTGGTGAATCGGATTCATTTCTTGCGCATGCTCAAGCATGTCGGGTGTAACCATGACTTCGGAGTAACGGTCATGAATCTCATCCATCGAGCTGTTTATGATGAGCTTGCCGTCCTTGATGAAGATCAGGTCGGTCAAAATATGCTCAACTTCCTCTACTTGGTGGGTTGTAATCAAAATGGTGCGCTGCTGATCGAAATATTCGTTCAGCAGATTGGAATAGAACTGTTTGCGGAACAGGATATCCAGGCCGAGGGTAGGTTCGTCCAGCACCAGTAGTTTGGCATCAATGGCCATTACCAAAGCCAGATGTAGCTGTACGATCATGCCTTTAGACAATGCGCGGACTTTGGATTTTTGCTGAATCTTGGTTTTGGCGAGATACTTCATGCAGATCTTGCGCGAAAAGCGCGGGTGCAGCTTTTCGGTCAACTCGATGATCTGCCAGACGCGCGCCCAGCGCGGTAGCACGGCGACATCGGCAATAAAGCACACATCCTGCATCAGAGCGTCGCGCCCTTTGGAAGGGTCCAATCCCAGCACCTCGAGTTGACCGTTGAAGTTGGTCAAACCCAGTATGGCTTTGAGTGCGGTGGTTTTACCAGCCCCGTTGGGTCCGATGAGACCGACGATGCGGCCTGCAGGGATATTCATGTCGACGCCGTCCAGCGCCTTGGTTTTGCCGTAGTGGCGCGACAGGTTATTGGCGTAGATGGTCGGTTTCATAGCTGTCAGTGATTCCTTTCTTATACGTTATAGCTGACCGTTTTCGAGCCGCCGTTCATCCAACAGCTCGGATTCGGCAGACTGTTCATCTGTATGAGCAAGCAGTTGTTCGACTGAAAGCCCGAGCTGATCGACACGGGCAGCAATTTTAGGCCATTCGTCGTTCAGAAAACGATCACGTTCGCTGTCCAAAAGTTGGCGACGTGCGCCATCAATCACAAACATGCCAACGCCGCGGCGTTTTTCCACCAGCGAGTCATCGACCAGCGATTGGTAGGCTTTGGAAACCGTCAGTGGATTGATCTGAAAATCGACAGCCACCTGACGTACCGATGGCAGCGCCTCACCTTCGGGCAAGGTGCCGTCAAGAATGGCAGCTACCGTGCGTTCGCGTAGCTGCCAGTAGATCGGTTGGTTATCGTCCCACTGTCGGCTCATTGAAGATCTTGGCTGACAGGTAAAAACAGCGGGAATACACCGTTCGAACCCCATGCCTGCCCCCCGCTGGAACCAGGCGTTTGGGTCGGCCCGCCGGGCTGGTCGCTGTTTTCGTCATTGATCTCGTCGTTAGCCGATGACTCGGCTGTAACCACAGGCTGCGAAATGACCGAAGTATCGGTATCATTAGCGTGGTAATCCCAACTCAATGCTGCGACCAGGCCGATCAATGCTGCAATCACGGCCAGAGCGTGGGGAACGTGTACAACTTTGTGATTGGTAATCGGCAACATGGTTTTCTCCTGATGATGATTACTCCCTATGGTGTATTACTATACTAAAACACCACGACGGTGTCAAGTCCATCAGTGCCCAATTAGCTCAGCACGAGCCATCGAATTCAACGCTGCGAACCCCATTCAGGCCGTGCTTTGGTAGTATTAACGCGGATTTGATTGGATATGCATTCAGGCATCGCAAATTCAAGTGCAACTGCAGGCGCTTTTTTTTGTCGAAACCACTTATGTGAATGGCACTAGCGTTGTTTTGAGCGCTACTGGACTGTTCGCGTCATTAGAAAATGATTCATTAATTCGGAGAGTTACCACATGCGCAA
>JBCCHH010000250.1:0-3652 GCA_039028855.1 Pseudomonadota bacterium
CACCGCGCGTCGGTTGCAGGAAGAACTTGGCGTACAGACGCAGCTCGAGTGGCTGTATAAGTTTACCTATCAGGCCGATTACGACGAGGCGGGAAACCACGTTGGTGCCGAGCACGAGCTTTGTCATGTCTTGATTGGCGCGTATGACGGTGATATCGAAGTGCATCCAGACGAGATTGCGGCCTGGCGCTGGGTCAGTGCCGAGCAGATCGAGCAGGAATTAGCCGAGCAACCGCAGGTCTTCACGCCCTGGTTCAAGCTCGAGTGGCAGGAGTTGGCTGCAAACTGGCAAGCACAGGTCCAGGCGCTGCATGGCCGACGCAAGAGTGCCTAGAAGCGGTCAGATCACGCCTGATTAGCGGCGCTTGCTGCGACTTGAATTCCGGCGTGTCCGGGGCTTGCGGTCGTGGCTATCGCGGCGACGGCCGGCCCTGGGTTCGCGACGGTTTGGGTCGACCAATGTCAGGCTTTGACCGTAGCCGGGCAGGCCGACATCTTCGCGTAGTACTTTATGATCGCCCGGCGTGAGTTTCTGATAGTGGCCGGTGCGCACTTTCGCCGGCAGAAAGACCGGGCCGAAGCGCACCCGCTTCAATCGTGCAACCTGGGCGCCGACCGCCTCCCATAATCGCCGGACCTCGCGATTGCGACCTTCGAGCAGGGTTACCGTATACCAGGTGTGACCGGCGGTTTTTTCGCCGATAATCAGATCGCTAAAACTGGCTTGGCCGTCTTCCAGCTTAATGCCGTTGAGCAATTGACGAATCTTCTCATCGCTGACTTCGCCGCGGATGCGGCACAGGTATTCGCGGTCGACGCCACCCGATGGATGCATCATGCGATGCGCGAGCTCGCCGTCGGTGGTCAGCACCAGCAGGCCGGCGGTGTTGATATCGAGCCGGCCGATTGCGATCCAGCGCGCGTCCTGCAGTACCGGCAATCGATCGAACACGGTGCGGCGCCCTTCGGGATCGGAGCGCGTGGTGACTTCGCCTTCGGGCTTGTGATAGATGATGGTTTCGTGCTGAACGCGCTCGGCGGTTACTTTCAGGAAGCGACCGTCGAGTTCTATTTTGTCATCGGCTTCGACCTGAGCACCGAGTTTTGCGACCCTGCCATTGATCCGAATATCGCCGGCCTCGATACGCCTTTCTAGCACGCGGCGTGAACCGAGCCCGGCGCCGGCCAGCACTTTTTGTAGCCGCTCAGGCGCAGCGCTAATTGGCACCGGCTTACGGCGAAGCGAGAGCGAAGCGCGCTTAGTCGTTTTCGCGCGTTGGGTCGGGCGCTTGTTCTTGCTTGGCTTGTGCGGCATGGTCTTGCTCGTTATGGCCGTTGTCGTCAGCTTCGGTTGATGGGCTGTCATCGGCAGATGTTTCGCTAAGCTCAGATTCGTCCGGATCAGATTCTGTGGCGTTTTGCTGATCGGGATCTTCGTTCTGCACCAGCGTATGTTCATCGTCTTTCGGTCGATCCGGATCGTTCAGTTCCAGCTCAGGCTCGATGTTTTCCAGATCACGGATTTCGGCCAGCGTCGGCAGATCGTCGAGCCCCTTGAGGTTGAAATAATCCAGAAACGCTTTCGTCGTGCCGAGCAGTTCCGGCCTGCCGGGCACGTCGCGATGACCGACAGTCTTGATCCAGTCGCGCTCCTGCAGCGTTTTCAAAATGTTCGTGCTCAAGGACACGCCGCGAATTTGCTCGATTTCGCTGCGCGTGATCGGCTGGCGATAGGCGATAATCGCGAGCGTTTCGAGCAACGCCCGCGAATAACGTGGCGGCTTCTCGCGCCACAGGTTCGACACTACCGGCATCAGCGATTGACGAATCTGCAGCCGATAGCCGCTGCCGATTTCAACGAGCTCGACCGCACGATGTTCGAGTTCGGCATCAAGCGCAGCCAGTGCCTGACGAATCAGACTGTGGCCGGGCTGCTCCTGCTCGTCGAACAGGCTGTTGAGCTGAGTCAGAGACAGCGGCTGACCGGCAGCCAGCAGTGCGCCTTCGAGTACGGTTTTGAGTCGTTCTACATGCATAATTCTTTGTATGTATTAAACAGCGGGTTCAGCTACCGGCGCGCGCAGATAAATCGGGCCGTACAGTTCCTGTTGAACCAGGTCGACCAGGTGTTCGCGCAGCAGTTCGAGCAGCGCCAGAAAGGTGACGACGGCACCGAGGCGACCCTCGGAGTAGTCGAACAGTGTCTCGAAGCGTACAAACTCCGCTTCGCTTTCCGGGTCGTTGATGGTCTGCACAATACGGCTCATGCGTTCGCGCACGCTTAACGGTTCGGACTGGATGTGATGCTCGGCAAATAATTCTGCGCGCCTCATGACATCACGTAAAGCCAGCAGCACCTCGCGCAGATCGACTTCGGGCGGCAGCTTGACCTGACGCTGCTCGGCAATTTCGGCCTGCGCCGGCATGATGTCGCGTTCGAGTCGGGGCAGAGCGTCGAGGTCTTCGGCGGCCTGCTTGAAGCGTTCATATTCTTGAAGGCGGCGAATCAATTCAGTGCGAGGGTCTTCCTCGTCATCATGCTCGGGTTGCGGGCGCGGCAGCAGCATGCGTGATTTGATTTCGGCCAGAATCGCGGCCATCACCAGATATTCGGCCGCCAGCTCCAGGCGAAGGCCCTGCATCATCTCGATATAGCCCGTGTACTGGTGCGTGATTTCGGCAATCGGAATGTCGAGGATATCGAGATTGTGCCGCCGAATCAGATATAGCAGCAGATCGAGCGGCCCTTCGAAGGCATCAAGAAATACTTCGAGTGCGTCGGGCGGGATGTATAAATCATCCGGCAGCTTGAGCATCGGCTCGCCACGCACCGTGGCCAGCGGCATTTCCTGCTGCCGGGTCAGTTCTTCGACTTCAGACATGGTCGGCAGTGTAGCAGGCCATCGCTTGATGCTGGCGCTGTTGAGCACTTCGCAACCGAAGCTGCGCGATATACTTGCATATTCATCAAACCACACAAAACAGAACGATGCTCTACATGATTCTTGGCCACGATGCGGTCGACTCCCTGGCCAAGCGCGCGGCCAGCCGCACGGCCCATCTGGCGCGTCTTGAGGAACTGCAAAATCTGGGTCGGCTGGTGCTGGCCGGGCCACTACCGGCGATTGATGCCGAAGATCCCGGTCCGGCCGGCTTTAGCGGCTCGCTGGTGGTAGCCGAGTTCGATTCACTTGACGATGCATGCGTCTGGGCTAATGCCGACCCGTATATTGAATCGGGTGCCTGGAATGGGTCGGATGTGCGACCGTTTTTGCAGGTTCGGCCGTGACGATCGATATGGCGGTCGAACTCAATACTATTCCAGTCAGCGAACGCCCGGCGGTGATCCACAAGCGCATTGAGCAGGCGCTGGCACCCGATTCACTCGAAGTGATTGATGAATCGCATCTGCATGCCGGGCACCCCGGTGCGCGCGACGGTCGCGGGCACTTTCGCGTGCGGATTGTGTCCGATCAGTTTGCCGGCCTGCCGCGGCTGGCTCGACACCGCCACATCTACCGCGCGCTGGGATCGCTGATGCAGAGCGATATTCATGCTCTTTCTATTGAGGCTTTTTCTTCAAATGAACTATAAATTATTAATATCAATATTTTTTACAGTATTTTTAGCGGGCTGTAATTCGAATGATGCC
>JBCCHH010000251.1:0-3650 GCA_039028855.1 Pseudomonadota bacterium
CCAGCCTTTGCTGATCGTCTCACCCCGCGATAACTTCATGACCAGCAGCAGCTCAATCAGCAGCAGCGGCACGGTCAATAGCCAGTCTACGTAGCGATACGCATCGTTGAACGGCACGCCGGAAGCCACATAGGCACCATCGACCAAGGTATAGGCTGCACGCCAGTCAAACAGGATCTGGACGTAATGATACAGCGCAATAAACGTTACAATGCCTGTAATCGTAATCGCATTTTGATACACCGGCGCAACGCGACTTCGCTGAATAAAGAAGTAAATCGTGGCGGCGGCAAAGGTTGCGACCGTTAGTGAAAAAACATTGAAGACAAGGCTGTATTGAGCCGCTGTCAGTGTTGGAAGCGTTTCCATAGTTTTTAATCCCTCGTAACAGTTATCGATGAAGTAACTGACTCCCAAGGACAAACTATCTCAACCAGGTGAAACAGCCTGAAACATATGTGAAAAACAAGTGATCTTATGGTAGTAAATTCTTTTTCAAACAAGAAGCAACTCAGGTTAAATCATCATGTGATCGTAGCGTAAACATTCACCTGGTTGAGCCAATAAACGTTCAAGATCATGGGCAAGCTTTAGCGAAAAATCTTCTGGATGAATGCCCAGGCGAATCGGTCGATCGGTTAGCGTTGCCCAGGTAAGATTCAACGAATTCCAAGTCCTCACCCCTAACGCACGAAAAGTCGTGTCCGCCTCATAGCCCAACATCGGCAGTCGCATAAAACGCTGACTGCGCGAATCGTAAACACCAGCCAATGTCTCGAACTGATCAAACGGCAAGTCGTCAAGCTGATGTCGCAGAACATCACCCATCGCCCAGGCCGGTGGTACGTACAAACCCGGTGACGGCAGGTGATGTTGGTCAAACCATGCATAGCAGCGCTGCATCAGATCGATGGCTTCGTCGCGACTCAATGCCAGGTGCTCGGCCGCATTGCGCGAAATCAACGCGCTGTGCAGCCGGTGTTTGAGGCCACGAATCTGCCGAATCTGATGCGACCAGCCATGCCCGGCCAGTTCGGCGCCGGCACCAACCAGCCGGCGCAGTGATTTGAGCGACTCGGCATCCCAACCCTTGCCGGGTACGACCAGCAATGTGACCGGGGCTAATCCTGCATCCTGCAAACGGTGAAAGATCTCGTGGGTCTCGTTTAGCGTGGTCGGCATCACATCGTGAATGGAGGCTAGATAACGGGGAACAGTTGTGCTCATTTGACATGCTTCCTGAGCAATTGCATCCAATGCTCCAGGCTGGTCCGATTCAGTTCACGCGCGGCTTGACAGGCCTTTTCCGAACGGGCCTGAATCTGCTCGGGCACGGTCGAGCGCAGCCGTTGCAATACATCGCTCAACGATTCTTCCAACGAGAACTGGATCAGATAATCCGACAGCTCCGGCCAGTTCACGATGCCGCAGGTATCGGTCACCAACGCAATACGCGCACGCGCCATCGCCTCCAGCGCCACGTTGCCGAACGATTCCAGTGTGGACGGCATGACCAGTGCATCGCTCGCATCCATTTGTTCGAGCAGGTCTTCGCGCGCAAGCCAGCCCAGGTATTTCAGATTCGGCAGTTGCCGGCTGGCCGTCAGCACATCGTTTCGCAACGGGCCGTCACCGGCAATGACGAAATCGATATCGCTCAGATTCCCGGCGGTTTCCAGCACATGATGAATGCGCTTTTCCGGCGCCAGTCGACCGGCGAACAGGACCTGCTGGATCGTTCCTTGATGCGGCCGGATCGGCGTTTTCAGCACCGCCGACGGCAATAAGGTGCCGATGCGCTCCAGGTTTTTTCCGCCCAATCGGTCGGCCAGTTTCAGCATGTCATCGGAATTGGCCAGCACCTGGTCGGCGTATTTGAACAGCATGCGATCGACATAGCGAAAGTAAGCGCGGCTGAGATATTTCAATACGGATTTTTGGTACAAATCGGTCACGCCGGCATAGTGGGTATGAAAACCGACCAGCAGCGGTACGCTCAGTTTGCGCGCCCAGCGCGCGCCCATCATGCCAAACGGACCGGGCGTGGCAACGATAATGACCTGCGGCTGCAGCGCGCGCATGCGCCGGGCAAAACGCAGTGGTGACGGCCAGTAAATATGCTGGGTCGAATCGCCGGGCAACGGCAAACGAAAACGTCCATTTTCAGCGCGCGGACATAACAGTTTAGCTTCGAAGCCATGCTCGCCCAGTTGATCGAGCAGATCGACATAGTAGGCGCCCACGCCGTTACGCTCGGGCAGCGAATCGGAAACCACGATCAGACGCGGCGCTGTCTGTATTTGCTCAGTCATCGCAACACGGCCTCACCTTCAGCAAACCGATAGCGCTCATAGACCGCAGCAAAGCGATGGCGAATCTGCTGTTCATTCAAATCAAAGTCTTCGAGCCTGTAACGATGGCCCGAACTGGAGCTACGTGACTGCTGATCGGCCCGATCAAGACGAGCGGCGAACTCATCTGATAGCGGCCGACCGAGATGAACAAAAGCTGACGTCACTGCTTGGGCCAGATCATTCCGTAACGCTGCATTATCGATAAACGCCATCTGCCGTGAATACTCTTGTGCGACTTGATACAGGTGCAGATAATAAAATTCCAGTAGTTCGATAATGCCCTGTTTGAAATTCGGATCGAGCGTTTTAAAACCGGCCGCATGCAAACCCGGCAGCAGCGAACTCAGCTGCGAGGGCACGGTTTTCAGCGGGTTGCGACTGCAAACAATCAAACTCGCATCCGGAAAGGTTTGTAAAAGCGTTTTCACCGAGCCGGAAAATGAGGCATTTTTAGACAGGAACGTCTTGTCCGCGCCGAACACATATAAATGCTTCTGCACGCAAAGTCGATACCAATCGGCCCATACCTCGCGTTCCGATGCGCTCATTTCAACATCCAGCCGAGCCGTACGCCACAACCACTCGGCCTTCGGAAAAATCACAATCAAAATAAAACACTGCGCCAGCGGCATAAACGCAAGAAAGTCTTCTTCCGGGGCGTTCAGTCGTAACGGATGTACATCCTCCATTGCCGACAACCAGCGACGTTCGCAAAAATCAATCAAACGACCGAATGGACGACCGCTACGTCGATCGATCGCGATCAGCAGTACAACCAGTTTCTTTGCAGTCACCGAAAGACCGAACAGACATTCCCACAGGCTGAACGTGGTCGTATCAGCATCGGCCGAAAGCACATGGTGTAGATGAGTCGTGCCTGAGCGTGGCGGGCCGACGACAAACAGCGGGCGCGTAATGGCGACCTTGCGATAGCCGCGAAACAACAACTCATCGGCCAGAAAAGCGAGCCAGTGTCCGAACTGCAGCACGATAAATAGCGGCCAGATCAGCACCAGCAACAGCCGAATCCAGCCTCGGCCCGGCGTCAGTGCGCATTGCAACCAGAGTTTGCACAAGCGTAGATGGCTGACGACAAAAAGTTTGAGCATGCTCTGGATGATCGCTGACTGCTGTTTCAGATCAGGCGCAAGTATGGCATAGCAGCACCGTAGCAAAAATGTCACAAAGTGCGGTTTTTTCAGTAAAAAATATGTCTGACAGACATAAAATATTCATCTCCGCCTACTCGCTTTTTGCGCCTGAAGCAGGTATAGTGGGTAGTGCTGTATCGCTGGG
>JBCCHH010000252.1:0-3616 GCA_039028855.1 Pseudomonadota bacterium
CTATCTTTTTTTAACCCACATTATTAATTGGAGATCGAGTATGAGTTCATGGATGGCAGTGCAGCAAAAAATGACTACGCTATTTGCAGCAGGGCTACTGGCAAGCACAAGCATGGCCAACAGCCAGACGCTGGCCGAAGATACGGTTGAGTACTATGCAATTGATGTGCGCGGTGCGCATGCGTTTGTGCAGTTCCGCATTCCGCATCTGGGTTTTTCGTGGTTGTATGGCCGGTTCAATGAATTTGACGGCAGCTTTACCTTTGATACCGAAGACCCGTCCAATTCCACCGTCAACGTCGAGATTCAAACCGCCAGCATCGACTCAAACCATCCGCGGCGCGATGATCATCTGCGCAATGAAGACTTTCTGCACGTAGAAGAGCATCCGACTGCCTCGTTCACCTCGACCGCATTTGAACCGCTTGGCAATGACCGCTTTCTTCTGACGGGCGATCTGACGCTGATGGGCATGACCGATAGGATCGAGATCGAAGTCGAGCAGATCGGTGCCGGCACCGATCCCTGGGGCGGCTATCGTCGTGGCTTCGAGGGCCAGACCAGGCTGACACTGGCCGACTGGGGCATTGACTACAACCTCGGCCCGAGTGCGACCGAAGTCGAGATGATTCTGTCGATTGAAGGTATTCGCCAGGACGCCGAAGAGGACGATTCCGGCTACTGAGTCACTTTTCGCAATCTCTACGCCGGGCTGCAGTGCGGCCCGGATGCTGATTCATTCTCCCGCCACCGTCATGCCGTCGACCAATAGCGACGGTACTTGAATATTGCGTCGCGTTTCAACATCATTGCCGGCGGCGATGAGGTTCTTGAACATCTCGGCCAGATTGCCGGCAATCGTGATTTCTTCGACCGGGTAGACAATCTCGCCGTTTTCGACCCAGAAGCCTGAGGCACCGCGAGAATAATCGCCCGTGACCAGGTTAACGCCCTGACCCATGACTTCGGTCACAATCAGGCCGCGCTGCATTTTTCTAACCAGCGCGTCGAAGTCATCGCTGCCGGGCTGGAACAGCAGATTGCGCACGCCACCGGCATTGGCGGTGGTTTGCAGGCTGAGCTTGCGCGCCGAGTAACTGCCGAGCACATAACGTGCCAGCACGCCATGTTCAATCAACGGTTTGGCTTCGGTGGCGACGCCTTCGTTATCGAACCGGCTGGAGCGCTGGCCTCCGGCAAGATGCGGCTGTTCTTCAATCTGGACCCAGTCCGGAAATATCTGACTGCCGGCCTGGTCGAGCAGAAAGCTCGAACGACGATACAGATTACCGCCCGAAACGGCACTCACCAGATGGCGTATTAGTCCGAGCGCAGTATCGGGCGCAAATACAACCGGCACTTGTCCGGTTGGCGCGCGTCGGGCACCGAGTCGGCGGACGGTTTTACGTGCAGCGCCAAGACCGGTTTCGGCTGGATCAGTCAGCAACGTCCAGTGGCGCTGATCGTCCCAATCCCAGTCGCGCTGCATGCCCGATTCGTCGCTGGCAACCAGAATGCAGTGCTGACTGTAGTGCGTGCGTCGGGCACGGCCGATAAAGCCATGCGTATTGGCGTATACGCCGAGGCTGGCATTAGCCGATACGCTGGCCCCTTCGGAATTCTCGATTTTTTCATCCGCATCCAGACCGGCCTGTTCCATGGCCTGGGCACGATCGATCAGTTCGCCCATTTCAAACTGCTGCGGATGCCATAGATCAAACGGGTCGGCCTCATCATGGATGGACGGATCGGCCATCAATTCGGCATCGGCCAGACCGCCGGCCGGATCGGCTTGAGTGAACTCGGCAATCGCCAGCGCCTGCGCAACGCTCTGATCGAGCGCGTCGGGGCTCAAATCGGCTGTCGATACGCTACCGCTGGCGCGGTTTTTGTAGACGGTCAAACCGATGCCACGATCACGTGCATCTTCAAGCACGTCGAGCTCGCCCAAACGCACGGCGACATGACGGCCAAGGCTCGAGGAAACGCTGACTTCAGCCGCATCGGCACCACCGACCTTGGCCTGATCGAGCAGACGCTCGGCAATGCCGGTCAATAGCTGCGCCTCGCGCTCAGGGTCGCTAAGCAGCCCCTGCATGCCGCCTTCACTCAAGGCCTGCTGCAGATTCTTCATGCCGTGCCTCCGACCGTGATGCCATCAATGCGCAGGGTCGGTTGACCTACGCCAACCGGTACGCTCTGGCCTTCCTTGCCACACACGCCGATACCGCTGTCGAGCTCGAGATCGTTACCAACCATGCTCACGCGAGTGAGCACATCCGGGCCGTTACCGATCAGCGTCGCCCCCTTAAGTGGTGCACCGAGCTTGCCATTTTTGATCTGATAGGCCTCCGATGCGGCAAATACGAACTTACCGGACGTGATATCAACTTGACCGCCATTGAAGTTGACCGCATATACGCCATCATCAACCGAGGCGATGATCTCGTCCGGCGCGTGTTGTCCCGGCAGCATGTAGGTATTGGTCATGCGCGGCATCGGTAAATGGGCAAACGATTCGCGCCGACCGTTGCCGGTCGGCGCCACGCCCATGGCGCGCGCGTTGAGCTTGTCTTGCATCAGCCCACTCAGGCGCCCATTCTCGATCAGCACGTTGTAGCCGCCCGGTGTGCCTTCGTCATCAATCGACAATGAACCGCGGCGATCGGGCAGCGTGCCGTCATCGACCACGGTACAGTGCTCGGTCGCGACCATCTCGCCCATACGATCATTGAAGGCCGACACGCCCTTGCGGTGAAAATCGCCCTCGAGGCCATGGCCAATCGCTTCATGCAATAGCACGCCGGGCCAGCCTGGGCCGAGCACCACGGTCATCGAACCGGCCGGTGCGGCAATCGATTCGAGATTCAGCAAGGCCTGACGTACGGCTTCGTCCGCAAACGACTGCCAGCGCTCAGGAGCCATCAATTCGGTCAAAGCATAGCGACCGCCACCACCGGCACGGCCCGATTCGCGGCGATCGCCCTGCTCGGCAATCACGCTGATATCGAGTCGAATCAACGGGCGTACGTCGCCGGCCAGCGTGCCGTCGCTGGCAGCAATCAGGATCGACTCATGCTGACACGACAGCGAGGCGTTGACCTGGCTGATTCTTGGGTCGAGCGAACGCGCATAGGCATCCATGGTGCGCAGCAGATCGACCTTGGAGGCGGCATCGGCCGCTTCGATTGGATTATCGGGCTGGTACAACGCTCTGGCGGTTCCCGGCTTGATCAGACTGTGCGAGCCCGATTGGCCGCCTCTAGCAATCGAACGCGCGCTGCCGGCGGCTTCCATCAGCGCCGGCAGACTGATCGCATCGGCATAGGCAAAGCCGGTACCGGTTTCGACCACGGCGCGTACGCCGACGCCTTGATCGACGCTGAAGCTGCCGCTCTTGACGATGCCGTCTTCGAGCGCCCAGCTCTCGCTCTGGCGATTCTGAAAATACAGATCACCCAGATCGACGCGTCCACTGACCAAACGACCAAGCACATGGTCGAGTTGATTGAGTTCGATGCCGGCCGGTTGCAGCAGTACGTGTTGGGCTTGATCAAGCATGATGAGCTTCCAGTGAAGATAGTCAAAACAGACACCATGATCATCCGTGACGTGC
>JBCCHH010000253.1:0-3606 GCA_039028855.1 Pseudomonadota bacterium
GAACTCCCTGGTTCTGATATCTTCTTTATTAATCAGCGTACATCTGCGTAATCTGCGGTTTCAAAGCTTTTGAAAACCTAGCGATACGGCGCATCCTGCGCGCGCGCAGCGGCAATGTCTTCTTCAAAGCGATCACCAATCGCCAGAAGTTGCTGTTTATTGACGATATTCTCACCGCGCGTTTCAAAGTGATACTCGGAAAAGTCCGTTTCGACAATTGAATCGACCGGGCAGGATTCTTCACAGAAACCGCAATAGATGCACTTGAACAGGTCGATGTCATAACGCGTGGTACGACGCGTGCCGTCTTCGCGCTGGGTCGAATCAATCGTGATGGCCAGTGCCGGACATACTGCTTCGCACAATTTACAGGCGATGCAGCGCTCTTCACCATTCGGGTAGCGACGCAGTGCGTGTAGCCCACGATAGCGCGGCGATTTCGGCGTTTTTTCTTCCGGATAGCTCAAGGTGAACTTCGGCTTGGTGAAATAGCGCATGGTCACGCTCAAGCCTTTGAACAGCTCAAGCAGCATCAGCGAACGAACGTAATCTCGAACGGCTTGCATGATTAACCTCCGTACCAGCCTGCAATTCTCATTGCACCTGCGACGAGAACCCAGACAATCGTGATCGGAATAAATACTTTCCAGCCCAGTCGCATGATCTGGTCATAGCGGTAGCGCGGGAAGGTCGCGCGGAACCACAGAAACAGGAACATGAAGAACAGTGTCTTGAGCAGGAACCAGTGAATGCCCGGCTCGCCGATGATCGGCACGCCGGCAAACGGGCTCATCCAGCCGCCCATAAACAACAGCGCGGTCAAGGCCGAGATCAGAATCATGTTGGCGTATTCGGCCAGGAAGAACAGCGCAAAAGCTGCACCCGAATACTCGACGTGGAAGCCGGCAACAATTTCAGACTCGCCCTCGGCCACGTCAAACGGCGCGCGGTTGGTTTCAGCCACGCCCGAGATGAAGTAAATAATGAACAGCGGAAACAATGGCAGCCAGAACCAGCTCAGAATACCGCCCGACTGCGCCTCGACAATGGCTGAAATATTCAGGGTGCCCGACAGGATAATTACGCCGACCAGCGCGAAGCCCATGGCAATTTCATAGGACACGATCTGCGCAGCCGAGCGCATGCAGCCCAGGAATGCATACTTGGAGTTCGACGCCCAGCCGGCGATGATCACGCCATAGACGCCGAGTGAAGTCATCGCCAGGATGTACAGCAGACCGGCATCGATATCAGCCAGTACCAGCCCTTCGTCGAACGGCACGACAGCCCAGGCCGCAAAGGCCGGCACCAGCGTGACGAGCGGCGCCAGAATAAACAGGAAGCGATTCGCATTGGCCGGAATCAACACTTCCTTGAACAGCAGTTTGAATACATCGGCGAACGGTTGAAACAATCCCTTCGGTCCGACCCGGTTCGGCCCCACGCGCGACTGCATGAAACCGATTACCTTGCGCTCGAAGTAGGTGAAATAAGCCACGCCCAGGATCAATGGAACCATGATCATCAGTATCTTGCTGACCGTCCACAGCACGCCGAGCAGTTGTTCCATCATGCCGAGCGCTCCACTTGAATCGGACCGAACGCGCTACCGAGTTCGGTGGAAATGTCCGAGGCAGCCGGTAACCAGACCGCTCCAGGCGGAATGCCGGCGTCGATTTCCAGGCGCAGCGTAGCCTTGCCTTCAGCCTGGGCGACGTGAATCGAATCACCTTCGTTAAGGCTCAGTTTTTCAGCCGACGACGGATGCAATACGGCATAGTCGAGCTGCGAATGATCAGTTTTTTGCAGCGCTTCGGAACGTCGCACAAGCCCATCGCCGCGATACATCGGAACCGCGCCGATGCGCCAGAATTCATCTGCGGCATGGTGCGATTGTTCCATGCGAACATCAAGTTTGGCTTCGGCAAATTCGGGCGCAGGCTGACGATCCAGCGCGTTTTCGACTTCGCTCAGATGAGTGAATTCAAAGCCGTCGACCTTCAGGTGATCGCCAAGCATGCGCAGAATTTTCCAGCCCGGACGCGCTTCGCCAACGGGCTTGGCTGCGGCTTTGAGCCACTGACGCTGACCGTCAGCGTTGACGTAGCTGCCGTCGGTTTCCGGCACGGCCGCCAGCGGCAGAATGACGTCGGCCGCTTCAAGCAGGTCCGGCCCGGCAAAACTGGTCAGAGCAATAACCATTTCGGCCTGGTTCAGCGCCTTGCTTGCTGCTACCGGATTGACAGTGTCGAACGCCGGCTCGAAATCGTGAATCAGGTAGGCTGCGCGACGATGATCGTTCAACATCGCATGGGCCGACAGGCCCTGATTGCCCGGGATCATGCCGGCCACGAACGCACCCTGACTGTTGGCCGCACCCGGCAACGCCATCAGCGCAATATTCAGCTCGTTAGCGATTCGTTCGGCCAGCGCACGAATCAATCCGGCCTGCGGATGCTGCAGCGCCTGATCGCCAAGAATCAGAAAGCCCTGATTGGCTTGCTGCAAGTTCTCGACAATGGTATTGGCACCAGTTTCCGCACTGCGGCTACTGATGAATTGACCTAACTGATCCTCGCCGGCATTTTTACCGGCCAGCGCATAGGCGGCCGCGGCCACGCGCGCCAGCGTTTCGGGCAAATGCTGCGGCGGCACAATTAAACGGTTGGTCAGATCAAACGGGAAGTCCCAGGCGACCGGATTCAGGTCCATGACCTTCGCCTGATTCGTGCGCCAGGCCGTGCGTACGCGATGGTTCAAGATCGGCTGATCGTGACTCAGATGACTGCCTACCATAAAAACGGCATCGGCCTTGGACAGATCTTCCATCGGACGATACAGGTAAGCTGAACCCAAACGTGGGTCGCTATCGTCAACGATGCGCAGACGATGATCGGTATGCGGCGTGCCAAGCCCGTCGGCCAATTTCTTTAGCAGGAAATGCTCTTCGGTGGTTGCACGCGGCGAGGCGAGCACGCCGATCTGATCGGCACCGTGCTGGCTGGCCACGCTGGCCAGAGCACTGCTGGCAAATTCGAGTGCGGTTTCCCAGTCAACGTCGCGCCATTCGCCGTTCTGCTTGATGCGCGGATGTTTTACGCGATCGTCCGACTGCAAACCAAAGTGGCTGTAGCGGTCGCGATCGGGCAACCAGCACTCGTTGACCGCTTCGTTATCGCGCGGCACGCTACGCATAATGGTTCCGCCGCGTACGTGATAGAACAGGTTCGAGCCAACACAATCGTGCGTGCCAATGTACGGCCGCGCGGTCATTTCCCAGGCCCGGGCCGAAAAACGGAACGGCTTGTTGGTCAGCGCACCGACCGGACACAAATCGATGATGTTACCGGACAGCTCCGAATCGATATTGCGCTCGATAAACGTCGAGATTTCGGTATTTTCGCCGCGCCCGATGCCGCCCAGTTCGGCCGTGCCGGCAATTTCCTCAAGAAAACGCACGCAGCGCGTGCAGTGAATGCAGCGCGTCATATCGGTCGAGACCAGCGGACCGAGATTCTTGTCCTTGACCACACGCTTGCGCTCGGTAAAGCGCGAAACCGAACGGCCATAGCCCATGGCTAGATCCTGCAGCTCGCACTCGCCGCC
>JBCCHH010000254.1:0-3599 GCA_039028855.1 Pseudomonadota bacterium
CACCCGAAAGTCGAAGGCAAGGCTTCACGCCAGGCGCACTGCGATCTGCCGGAAGGCACCTATGAGCGCGAACTGGGCAAGGAAGGCTTCTTCGGCCCGGCCAGCCATATGTATCACCCGAATCCGCCGACCGGCTGGACTGACTTCGAAGGCCCGCTCCAACCGCGCGCGTTCGACACCACCAAGTTCGAAAACCGCAGCCGTTCGCCCTGGCAGGCGCAGGAATTGATGCACAATGCCGCCACGCGCATCCGAAGCTGGCAGGCCGCCGACTCGATGGACCATCTCGCGCGCAATTCCGACGGCGACGAAATGCTGTTTATTCATGCCGGCAACGGCGATCTGTTCTGCGATTACGGTCACCTTGAATTCCGCGACGGCGATTACATCATGCTGCCGCGCGGCACGATGTGGCGCATTGAGAGCGACGACCCGGTCGATGTATTGCTGATCGAGGCGACCAATACCAGCTACATGCTGCCCGACAAGGGGCTGGTCGGTCCGCACGCGATTTTCGACCCGGCCATGCTCGATACGCCGCAGATCAACGAACGGTTTCTGGCCCAGCAGAACGACGACCACGCACCGAAGCAGATTCAGGTCAAACGCCGCAACCAGATTTCGACCATCACCTACCCGTTCAACCCGCTCGATGCGGTCGGCTGGCACGGTGATCTGATGCCGGTGCGCATCAACTGGCGCGATATCCGGCCGCTGATGAGCCATCGCTACCATCTGCCGCCGTCGGCGCACACCACCTTTGTCGCCGGACGTTTCGTGATCTGCACGTTCGTGCCGCGTCCGTTTGAAACGGATCCGGACGCGCTCAAAGTGCCGTTTTTTCACAACAATGACGACTTCGACGAACTGATCTTCTACCACGCCGGCGACTTCTTCTCGCGCGACAATATCCATCCGGGCATGATGACGCTGCACCCGTGCGGCTTTACCCACGGCCCGCACCCGAAGGCGCTCGGCAATGCATTCAAACCGAAATCGGATGCGACCGAGGAAGTTGCGGTGATGATCGATACACGCGATGCGCTGAACGTCACCGAAGCGGCCGAACAAATCGAATGGACCGGCTATGTCGATAGCTGGAAATCCAGCTAACGCACTCTAAGGAATCAAACTGAAATGAAACTTGCCACACTGAAAAAGGGCGGCCGCGACGGCACGCTGATCGTCGTCAATCGCGCACTGACCCAAGCCGTCGAAGCCGGCGATATTGCCGCCAGCCTGCAAGCCGCACTGGATGACTGGGATCAAACCGCACCGCGCCTGAATGCCTTATTCGAGCAACTCGAAGCCGGCGAATGTGAGCAAGCCTTCGCGCTGGATGTCGATCAACTGGCCTCGCCACTGCCGCGCGCCTATCAGTTCCTCGACGGCAGCGCCTACCTGCCGCACGTCGAGCGCGTACGCAAGGCCCGCGGCGCCGAAGTGCCGGAAAGCTTCTTTACCGACCCGCTGATGTATCAGGCCGTCAGCGACGGCTTCCTGGGCCCGCGCGACGACATTCGCATGGCCGATACCGCCTGGGGTATCGATTTCGAGTCCGAAATCGGCGTCATCACCGACGATGTAGCCATGGGCGCATCGCCAGAAGACTGCGCCAATCATATCCAGCTCGTCACCATCCTGAACGATGTGTCCCTGCGCAACCTGATCCCCGGTGAGCTGGCCAAGGGTTTCGGCTTTTTGCAATCCAAACCACGTTCAGCCTTAGCGCCTGTCGTGGCTACGCCGGACGAATTGGGCGATGCCTGGGTCGACAGCAAACTCCACCGACCGCTGATCACGCACTTGAACGGCGAATGGTTTGGCAGCCCCGAAGCGGGTGAAGACATGCAGTTCAGCTTTGCCGAACTGCTCGCCCACGCTGCCAAATCGCGCCCGCTGGCCGCCGGCACCATCATGGGCTCCGGCACAATTGCGAATCAGGACACCGCCCGCGGCGCAAGCTGTCTGGCCGAAAAGCGCATGCTCGAAATTATCGCCAATGGCAAGCCCGAAACTCCGTTTATGCAGTTTGGCGATACGGTCAAGATCGACATGCTCGACCCGGACGGCAATAGCTACTTTGGTTCGATTGAGCAGGAAGTGGTGGAGTATCGGCGCTAGTCTGTACTATTAGCTGCTATCCAGCCTGAATGCTTCAACGATTGGAAGCAAGCGATGGATCGGCTGTGATAACGAAAACAAACGACCACGACCCTGCGCCGGACACGATTGTACGTACCGTCCGATATTCGCCAAACCAGCGCATGGTACGGCACTGCGACGGTCACTCGCGTATCAGCGTGGTACTGGCCGGAACCCTACGGGAAACCGCCGCCAAACGTCGCGAGGCCGAAGTCGGCGTGCTGGGTGTGGCAGTCAAGTCGGCCGATGCACCACACGCCACGCAGTTCGGGCCACATGGCGCTTGCGTCGCTTCGATCGACCTCGACCGCCTGATCGACGACGATCGCCGGAGCAGGACTCGATGGCGTTGGATGCCCGGGCCAGCGCTGGACAAAGAGCTTCGAGCCACGCTGACTGCGCTGGTCGAAATACGCGCACAACCCGCTCACGGCGAAACGCAAGACGGTTTGCGCGAAGCCTGCCTGTTACTGCTCGACCGGCTGGCCAGCGCTCCGCCTCATCGCCGGGCCGAACGCAGTTGGCTACGCAGCGTGCGTGAGCGGATCGACGATGCTCCGCAGGACAGTCCCGGCGTGACCGAACTGGCTGGCGAGGTGGGCGTGTCGACAACTCACCTGACGCGCTGCTTCAACGCTGCCTATGGCCGCTCGGTAACCGATTACCGGACGCTTCGCAGAATCGAAAGAGCCGTCGACAGACTGGCCGAACCTGGCGCCCGACTCGCCGAAGTAGCCATCGAAACCGGCTTTCATGATCAGGCGCATTTCACGCGCCGATTCCGCGCCCTGATCGGTACTACGCCAGCCCTCTGGCGCAGGCGACTGCTGACTTTCTGATCCCGACCCGGTTAGGCTGAACGCACTTCGGTTTATGCGGCACCAGGTTCGATTCGTACAAGACCAGACCCGCATGTTTAGTCCAGACTGATGAATCCCGAAACCGAACCACTTACGGAGCCGAACATGATCCATGCCCTTGCCCGGTGCGCGCTCGCGCTACTCGTCCTGTTTCTGACCGCCACGGCCAATGCTCAAGCCACGCCTGGCGGCAACTGGCGTGCCGA
The DNA here is from genome assembly GCA_039028855.1 of Pseudomonadota bacterium. Lineage (GTDB taxonomy): Bacteria > Pseudomonadota > Gammaproteobacteria > Xanthomonadales > Wenzhouxiangellaceae. The sequence goes on from JBCCHH010000254.1 coordinate 3,212, forward strand.
TATTCGCGACTATGCCCAACAACTCATTGATGCTGGACTGGCGCCAGGTCTGAGCGTTGCCGTGGTTGCAGGCGATCGTGTCGTCGACCATTTCGGGATCGGTATTGCCGACATCGACAACGGACGTCCGGTCGACGAAGGTACGCGTTTCTACATCGCCTCAACCACCAAGGCATTGACTGCAACTGCGGTGGTGCTTTTGGCCGCCGAGGGCCGAATCGCGCTCGACGCGCCAGTTACCCGCTACCTGCCGGAGCTCGTCCTCGGCGAGGGCATGAACACTGACGAGGTCACAATCCACGATCTGCTGGCCATGACCGAAGGCATCCACGCTGCATGATGTTAGGGTCAGGTTGTTGGGGTGGTTGCAGCAGCAACAGCCGCAGCA
>JBCCHH010000255.1:0-3583 GCA_039028855.1 Pseudomonadota bacterium
AGGCGTTCTTCGAGATGATACTCATAGCGCGCGCGCTTGTTCAGCGCGATCGTGTTGCCCGTTGCTTTGTTGTCGGCTTTTTTACTCATACATGCATATTAATGATCTGCCATCTTAGGATTCAGGCAATCATGTCGGGCTAAAAAGTAGCAGGCAAGTCTAACGCATTCTCTATTCTTCAACCGAGTTCGGTATGATTGTTCGCCATGCCTGAAGTGATGCGATCAGCCCTGGTTTCGTATAGCCCCGAACAGATGTTCGAGCTTGTACGCGATGTGGAGCATTATCCCGATTTTCTAGCCTGGGTGACCGATGTAGAAGTGCACGAACAGGCTGAGGATCATCAAGATGCAACGCTGCAGCTTTCGATTGCCGGTTTAACACACAAAATTCGCACGCACAATGATCTGGAGCCGGGCGAAGGGCTGACTATGCGCATGTTCGATGGCCCTTTTCAGCGTTTCTCCGGACGCTGGCATTTCGATGATTTGGGTATCGGCTGCAAGGTCGAGCTGCATCTGGCGTTCGATTTTGACAACCCGGTGCTTGCGGCTGCGTTCAGTGCCGGATTTGTCACGGTTGCCAATCGCATGATTGACGATTTCTGTCGTCGGGCCGATGCGCTGTATGGATGAAGTTGTAACCGATTCGGATGCAGTTTTGCTCGAAGTAGAAGTGGCCGTGGCGTGGCCGAAGCATCAGGTTTCGGTAACGGTTCAACTACCTCAAGGCGCAAGTGTGGCTGATGCAATTGTGGCTTCAGGCTTGGCCGAGCGATTTCCAGAACTGGAGATTTCGCCGGAGCGTCTGGGTGTGTTCGCGGAATTACGCAAGCCGGATGACTTGCTGCAGACCGGTGATCGGGTTGAAATTTATCGCCCGCTTACTGCGGATCCCAAAGAAATACGACGTGAAATGGCCCAGCGCAAAGCCGGCCTAGGCAAAATCAGCCTGGCAAAACCTGATATTCAGGCAGGCGGCTCAGGAAATACAGGATCGTCTTGAGGTTGCTCTGGCGGTAGCTCAGGCTCTTCGAGCGATTCTTCAATGACTTCGCTCAGGCGCTCGGCGTCTTCAATTCCATCCAGATAGCTTCCATAGAATCGTGTGATCTGATCGTTTTCAAATTCGATGGTCAAATGACGCATTTCTGCATCTCCGCCGCGTCGAGCAAAGGAATTGACATAATCCCATCGGTCGGCATGAAAAGGATTCTCGACGGCTGGTGAACCCAGTAATACCAGTACCTGACGTTTGGTCAAGCCGACTTCGAGCTGTTCAATATCCTCGTTATCCAGCACATTGCCCTGCTGAATATTCTGCTTGTACACTATGTTGCAGCCGAACATCACAAAGCTAATTGAAAGTAAGCACACAACAAGAAAAAAACGCGACATGGCCTGTGGTACCAGTGAAAGAATCGAGTGGAATGATACAATACGAACAGATTAAATCGGTGTTAGATACTCATGTCGCAAGAAACCCTGGATCTCAAAAAAGCCGGTCTCAAAGTCACTTTGCCTCGCCTGCGCATTCTGCAGTTGCTTGAAGGTGCAGAGCAAAAGCATGTAACGGCCGACGATGTGTATCGATTATTGATCGACCAAGGCGAAGATATTGGCCTGGCGACCGTCTACCGTGTGTTGAACCAGTTTGAGGCCGCGGGTCTAGTCGTCAAGCATATGTTCGACGATGGTTCCGGCCGTCCGGCCCAAGCCTGTTATGAACTCGATCAGGGCGATCACCATGATCATATGGTCGACATAGAAACGGGCGATGTGATCGAATTTTTCGATCAGGAAATTGAAGATCGCCAGGAGGAAATGGCGCGCAAGCATGGCTATGAAATCGTTGATCATTCACTGGTGTTGTACGTTCAGAAGACCAAAAACTAGCTGTATTTTTATTTGTAGATTTGCAAACGACCAGTTTTTCTGACAACTCAGGTCGGCAAGCGCAAGCGTTTCAGGCCAAGACGCGTTCTCCTTTTAACAATGACTGAGCATGCTTGCGACTGATCTCAGACGCTTCCGAGCCCAGCATACGCGCGAGTTCGGCCACGCGTTCATCAGCATCGAGCGAGCGAATTTCCACTTTGGTTTGTGCCTTTTTCGCGCTCTTTTCGACTTTGAGCTGAAAATCTGCCCGGGCCGCAACCTGCGCCAGGTGCGTAACGCACAGGCTCTGGCCTAGCACTGCGGTCTGATGCAGAAACTCACCGACCCGATGCGCAGTTTCGCCGCCGACGCCGGCATCGATTTCATCGAAGATCCGTGTGATGTGTTGGCCCGGATCGGCCGAGGCGATGATCATCGCAAGGCTCAAGCGCGATAACTCCCCTCCTGAGGCAACTTTTTTCAGGGCTTTAGGCGTTTGGCCAGGGTTGGCCGAGAATAGGATTTCAACCCGGTCGGCACCGTGCGTGGCGACCTCCGCTTGCTCGTTGAGTTCGATCTGGAACTGAATTTTTGCATCCTTCATGCCCAACTGGGCCAGCGCTTTTGCGGTTTCTGCACAAAGGGCTTTGGCCACTTTTTCTCGCGCCTGATGTAGTTTTTTCGCCTGTTGCCACCAGTATTCGCGTGCTTCGGTCAGGTCGACTTCCAGTTCGGCACGTGTCTGATCGAAGCGCTGTAGTTCGCTTAGGCGCCGGCTGAGTCGCTGATGCAGCGCGGGCAATTGATCGGGTTCAACCCGATGCTTGCGCGCCAGTTCAATCGTCCGGCTCAGGCGTTGATCGATCTGGTTGAGTTTCTGCGGGTCGGACTCAAGATTTTCGGCCAGCCGTTGCAATTCGGCTGAGGCTTCGTCGAGATTGACCTGCGCCTCGCTAATCATCTGAGTGATTTCGGCCAGTGCCGGTTCGTTCTCGATCATCGGCTCCAGCGCGCGTGCAGCCTGATGGGTCAGGCTGCTGGCGCCGGCTTGTTCACCATTCAGTGCATGGCTGGCCTGATCCAATGCTAGTTTCATGGCATCGACCGAAGCCAGCCGACGCTGATCGACTTCGAGTTGGGCGTATTCGTCGGCGGCCGGATTGAAGCGATTGAGCTCTTCAAGCTGGAATTCGAGTAATTCCTGATCGCTGCGCTGACCGACACGGACAAGCAGATCGTCGAGTTTAGCCTGGCAGACGCCATGCTTTTCGGCCGCTGTACATACCCTTCTGATGACTGCGGCATCAATCTGATGGTCGATCCAGCGGCGCTGATGTTCGGTCAGCGAAAGTTTCTGATGCGCATGTTGGCCGTGAATTTCGACCAGCAATCCGCCCAGCTCGCGCAACTGCCGGGCGCTGGCCGGCTGACCGTTGATCCAACTGCGCGAACCGCCATCAGCCGGCAGACTGCGGCGGATCAGCAGCGGCTCGTCATCGCTGCCGTCGAGCGCGTGCTCGATCAGCCAGACCTGGACCGGATGGTCGGCAGCCAACACAAATTCAGCGCTGATGTCGGCCCGCTTGGCGCCTTCCGCGACCAGCCCGGGCTCGCTCCGGGTCTGCACGACCCGGCCGAGTCGACCGCGCACTTTCGACATGACGGTCGACCAGTGGCTCGACACCGACAAGCTCGACCCTTACGGC
>JBCCHH010000256.1:0-3577 GCA_039028855.1 Pseudomonadota bacterium
CCCAGGCCAACAGCCGAGCCGGTCGCGGCCATAACGAACATCAAGCGGGAAGACCACATGCCGTGGATGGAGGACGTTTGCATCATTAAAACTCTCAGTAACGGCTGGGGCCGTTTTTATTTTCGTTAAAAACCAGTGCACTTGTTACGCCATTGTGAAACATGTTCCGCCATGACGCAAATCGGTCAGATATGCCATCCAGTTTGAACCGAGTCTGATTACTTGCCAGTTTTGATTATCCCGGCCCACTGCCTTCGCTGATGCTAGCCGATCCATCGCTTGTGACGGATACTGGAGTGCCCGTCATGCCCCATAAGGCGAGTTCACCTGTTTCAGCATCGCGCTCGATGAACTCGCCGGTTTCCTCAATCACGAGCCGGTGTGGCCCGACTGGAACCAGCCGATAAGACGACCCCCGTGGCGTGGTCAGCTCGAATGCATCCTCGTGACGCGCAAGCTGAATCGAGAAACCGGCCGGCTGCATGCGATAAATGCCCGCTGTATGATCCAGTTTCTGCTCCGTCCACCTGGCTCTGTTCAGTTTGATTGAATCACCAAAACCCGGCCAGCCGTGCTCACGGCCGAGCGTGCGAATCAGATCATTGATGAGGAGATGGCCGGAATCGCTATTGGTCATGATCACCACGCCCTCGCCACGGGCCGGAAAGTAGAGAATATTCGAGCGATAGCCGATGGTCCAGCCCGTATGTGACAGGTGCAATGCATCGTCCTGGCCGTGCACTCCAAAACCAAGGCCGGTGTCACCGGTTTCGCGTCGTGCCATGGCGCGTGCGCTAGTGTGGGTAATGATAGGCTCAGCATTACTTTGGTAGGCCGAACCAAGTGTGATCAGCCACTTGGCCAGGTCCTCCGGCGTTGACCACAGCCCGGCGGGTGCCGCTTGCGGGTAGTCCTGCCACGGATCGGTTCGGCGTTCGCCGGTCCCGTCATGACCAAAAGTAATACCCGCCAGGTCTTCGATCTCATTGTCCAGCACGCGGAATGTCGAAAGATTCATTCGCGCCGGTTGAAACACGGCTTGCTGCATGAATAGTTCAAAGTCCTGACCCGTAACGTCCTCTATCAACTGCTGCAGCAGCATGTAGCCACCGCCTGAATAGCGATAGCTGTTTTGTGGGTTGATGACTGCGACCGGATCGGAATAGGCGTTGGCATCGCCGTTGAGAATATTTAATAAACTCGGCATTGGCGCGCCGCGCTCGAAGCCAGGATACGAGGGCACGGAAATGCCACCGCCGTGAGAAAGGGCTTCGCGTAGCGTAACCGGATCGTCTTTGGTAAACGCTGAATCTGGAAGTGTCCAGCTTGAAAGATACTCATTGACCGGACCGTCGAGTTTCACTCGTTGCTGGCCCACCAACACCATGACGCCAGTCGCCGCCACTGGCTTGCTGATCGATGCTGCCTGAAAGCGCTGCTGCGGCGAAAGTTGTCGACCCGTCGCGACGTCGGCCAGGCCGATGGCATCGAGTGTGATAATCGTATTGTCTTCGATGCGGGCAATGCTGACGCCAGGCACGCCGTAGCGCTTCATGTTTTCAGCGAGCGTGGCTTGAGCGGATTCACCAGCGAATTCCACCGCGTTGATCAGCGGTCGATCGAATGTCCATTCGATGCTCGCCGCGCTTGAAAGATTTGAAGCGATGCACAACCCAGCCATGAGCCAGATGATCAGGAATCGCAAGTATGGTGGTTGTTTACGTTGGTCCGTCATGATTGTTTTATCGCAGAATCGTTTTTAGCCTGTGCAAGCGTAAAGGTAAAACCAGCGTAACAATCTTTTCGAGAATATGCGGTCTGAGTGGCCGGATTATTGCCAAGCTAACGACTGGCCTGGCATCGAGCCTTTTGGTGATGCATCAGGTTCCAGCCGTGTGCGCCCGCAAGCAGCAGGCCACCGATCAGAGCGATCCCGCTAGCGAGGAAAGGTTTTGAGTGAAGCGGCGTTGTGACGGCAATGGTCAGCAGCGCCAGGCCAACAGCGGCCAGGCTGGGCGGACCCAGGCGTCGATATTTGAAGAAAGCAAACGCCATGGCGATGCCGGCAAATATCCACGCGAGGAACAGAAAGAAGCGCTCGAGACGCAGCAGGTTTTGCCATAATCCCATTTCCCACAGGCTGTGATTCAGCCACAGCGCCGGGTAGAGAATCAGTACGGCGGTCATGGTGGCACAGTGCAGACCGCAGCTTAGGGATATGATGAGCCCGAGGCGATCCACAAGCTTGCTGGACGGGCTTGGTATCGCAGAAAAATGCATAATGTTATATTATAACAAAATAGTGCTATGTCAACGATCCACAAAAGGTTTATGAGCATGAAATTGATCTCTGCTGTTTTGTTGTTTGGGCTTGTTTTTTCCGGCGCGGTGTTCGCCCAGGGCGCGCATGTGCATTCGACCTCGAATGCGACGCTGGCGATTGATCAGAACCAGATCGAATTCAACCTGCAAAGCCCAGGCGCGAACCTGGTCGGTTTTGAGCATTCGCCGCGTGATGATGTCCAAACCGCCATGCTGGAACAGGCCAAAGCGACGCTGCAGTCGGGCGATTGGCTGGGTTTTGCACCACGTGCCGACTGCGCGATTATTGAACTCGAACTTGAAACGCCGGGTTTCGAGCAACGTGATGAACATGATCATCACCACGAAGGCCATGAGCACGACAATGATCATGCAAACCATGCACACGGCGAGCATGAGCATCATGATGAAGATCATGATCATGGCGATCACTCACACGCCGACCATCATGCCCATCACGATTACGAAGAACACGAGCATGATGATCGCCACCATCATCATGAGGAAGACCATGCTGGGCACGATCACGGCGATCACAATCATGAACACCACGGCCACGCTGAATTCCATTTGCGCGTACAGGCTGAGTGCGACAACATCGAGCAACTGAGCTGGATCGAATTCGCCCTGTTTGAAGGCTGGCCCGATCATCGCGAAATGCAGCTTGATGTGCTGACTGACCGCATTCAGCAACGCTTCGAATTGAGCGCAGACAATCAGCGTGTCGAGCTGGATTGATCGCTCGCGATGACCGACGCTCTGCTATCGATTAAAAACCTGAACTACGCTTGGTCGTCCGACCCCGATCCGGTCATCGCCGATTTGTCGCTCGCGGTCAATCGCGGCGAAAAAGTGTTTCTGGCCGGCGCCAGCGGTTCGGGTAAATCGACGCTGCTGGCCTTGATCGGCGGTTTGATCGTGGCCGATCAGGGTGAGATTCGTATTGCCGGTGAATCCTTGAGCGATCTTTCGCGCGCCTCGCGCGATCGCTTCCGCGCCGATCATCTGGGCGTGATCTTCCAGCAGTTCAACCTGCTGCCGTGGCTGGATGTGCTGGGCAATGTTGGTCTGGGCTGTCATTTTTCTTCGCGTCGACGAAAGCGCACTGGCGCGGTTCAACCCGCCGCCGAAGGCTGCTGCTGCCCGACGCTGAGTTGATCGGCACGTTTGTGCCATAACGATGCATCCAGATCCATTGCCCGCAGCAAGCCTTCGGCGGCGGGTTGAACCGCGCCAGTGCGCTTTCGTCGACGCG
>JBCCHH010000257.1:0-3562 GCA_039028855.1 Pseudomonadota bacterium
CAGATCGAACCGCTTCAATCGCATTTTGGTATGAAACAGATTCTCCTGATAGACATTGACATCAATCATCTCGTAGGCGTTTTTGGTATCCCGGCTCAGGTAATTCTGAATCGAGTTGATCTTGTGGTCGATATAGTGCTTACGACCGCGCACATCGCGAGTAAATCCGCGTACGCGGTAATCCATCGTTACGATGTCCGAATCGAAGTTGTGAATCAGATAGTTCAGTGCCTTGAGCGGAGAAATCACGCCGCAGGTGGCAACATCAATATCGGCCCGGAAGGTGCAGATGCCATCGTGCGGATGGCTTTCCGGATAAGTATGCACGGTGATGTGGCTTTTATCGAGATGCGCCACCACCGTTTCCGGCAGCGGTCCCGGCGCGGCCACGCCGGTGGCCTGCTCAGGCAGCATCGGCTCCTCTGCAATCAACATGGTCACGCTGGCACCCTGAGGGTCGTAATCCTGACGCGCAACATTGAGCACATTGGCACCGATAATCTGCGACACATCAGTCAGAATCTGGGTCAGACGCACCGCGTTATACACCTCATCAATATAGTCAATATAGTCCTTGCGCTGATCGGCCGTGGTCGCGTAGCACACGTCATAAATATTGAAACTCAGGGCTTTGGTCAGGTTATTGAAGCCGTGTAATTTGAGTCGACGCTGGGTCATGGCGAAATCATCGTGCGAATAGGTTAGAATCAAATCAAAATCATGATCGCGGATTATCCGATATTCAGACAGAACTGTGCGGATTCGTTACGACAGCAACTCATGATTCGAGTAAAAATGGCAGAGGGGGACGCTGGACAGTACTGAGGAAATATGCCCCTCGTCTACAGCGGTGAATAAAACCTATAACTAGGATTTGCAATGCGTGAAGTGCAATTTTATCCGGTTGACCTTGCAGCAATGGATCAGTTTCTCGGTCTTTGCAAACGTCAACATTTTCCACCTCGTTCAACCGTAGTGCGTCCGGGCGATCCCGGTCATTCTCTATGGTATGTAATCGAGGGTTCGGTCGCGGTTTCAACAGAAGGTGATGATGGGCGTGAACTGATCTTGAGCTATCTCAATCCCGGTGATTTCATCGGCGAGATGGGTTTGTTTATGCGCCCGCGTCAGCGTGAAGTGCTCGTGCGTACGCGCACCAAATGTGAACTGGCAGAAATTTCCTATGACAGTCTGCGAGAAGCGCTCGACGGTGAGCTGAAGGATTACGCGCTGGAAATCATGACTGCAATCGGCGCCAAATTATCTCAGCGCCTGCTGCAGGCGCGACGTAAAGTCGAGCATCTGGCCTTTCTCGATACTCAGGGCCGTATCGCTCGCACCTTAATCGATCTGTGCAGCGAACCCGATGCGGTATCGCATCCGGAAGGTACGCAAATACGCGTAACGCGCCAGGAACTCTCGCGCATCGTTGGCTGTTCTCGCGAAATGGCCGGGCGCGTCATGAAAACCTTGATTGAGGAAGGCATGATTCAGGCATCGGGCAAAACCGTAGTCGTGCTTGGCACCTACAAGGGTTCGGCTCCAGGCTGATCAGGCAGCAATCGTCAGCGGCTATTCTTTGAATAAGCCGCTTTGCGACGATCAGCCGGTATTCTGCAGCCCCTGGGCGATACCGTGCACGGTCGATATCAGGGCGCTTTCGAGATCGGCATCTTCGCGATTACTGGTGCGCCAATGCCGCAGAAGATCGACCTGTACGAAACTGATCGGGTCGACATAGGGATTGCGCAGAAGAATCGAACGGCGCAATGTGTCGTCGCTCTCCAGCAGCGCTGATTGGCCCTTAAGCCGACAAATCCATTCACGAGCGCGCTCGAATTCCTGCTGGATCTGTGGAAAAAACTGCTTGCCTGCGGCTCCTGCTAATTCAGCATAGCGCGCGGCAATGGCCAAATCGGATTTGGCCATTGCCATTTCGGCATCGTCCAGAATACTGCGAAAAAAAGGCCATTCGCGCGTCATTTTTTCAGCCTGTTGTTCACCCACATCGGCAACCAGGCTCTCCAGCCCGGTACCCAAACCGAACCAGCCCGGCAAGGCATGCCGGCTTTGTCCCCAGGCAAAGACCCACGGAATGGCGCGCAGGCCGCGAATGCCTGCATCCGGGTTACGCGAAGCTGGGCGCGAACCGATGCGCATGCGCTCAATCACGTCAATCGGCGTGGCATTGCGAAAATAGTCGACAAAGCCGGGACTCTCGTAGACCATCTTACGATACATCGCACGACTGGTCGCTGATAGCGCAGTCATGGCCTCGAACCAGTATGACTGATGATCAGACGGCGGCTGCTGAGAGCGCACGGCAGCCGAGCTTGCCTTCATTACGGCACCGCTCATCTGCTCGAGGTTGCGCATGGCAATCGAGCGCAGCGCATATTTTCGATGGATCACCTCACCTTGCTCGGTCAGCCGCAGTCGCCCAGCTACACTGCCGGCCGGGGCAGCCAGAATCGCCTGATGGGTTTTACCACCACCGCGTCCAATGCTGCCGCCGCGACCATGAAACAGCACCAAACGCGCCGGATGCTGGGCAAACAGTGCCACTAGTCTACGCTGCGCATCCTGTAGCGACCAGCGCGAGGCAACCAGGCCACCGTCCTTGTTGCTGTCGGAATAGCCGAGCATAATCATCTGGCGCTGATCGCGTTTGGCCAGCAAGGCTTGCCATATGGGTAATCCGAGCAGGCCGGCAATCACGTCTTCGGCGGCCTGAAGGTCATCCACTGTTTCAAATAGCGGGACGAAATCCAGGGTCGAATCATCAATACCGGCCTGGCGTGCAATCCACCATGCCGCCAGCACATCGTCCGCGTTGCGGCTCATGCTGACGATCAGGGCGGTAATGGATTGAGGCCCAAACCGGCAATGCGCCTCGGTCGTCGCCCTAAGCAACTGGATGACGGGGTGACTGGTTTGCTGAGCTGCTGTTGGCGATGCATTCAACAAATCCAGCAGACGGTCGCGGCGCTGCTGCCAGGCAAGATCAACCCAGCCGGGCTCACCCAACTGCTCGGCCACCGCTTCGTGCAGATCACCCGAATCAATGCGCAAATCCAGTGCAGCCAGATGAAAGCCGCAGATATCGACCCGTCGACGCAGGCGATTGAGCGGAAACAGGCCAGCCAATCGGCCGCGATGCTTGCCCAAGCTGGTCGCCATCAATGTCAGATCGGCTGTAAACTCATCAACGGAATCATAGGCATGGTCGGCTTGCGTACGTGTAGCAATCAGGCGTTGTTCAATTTGATAACAGAACACGCGATACGGCATATCGCGATGACGTCGTGGAATCTCCAAGCGTTCTTGCAACCGTGTCCGATACCGCTCGATTTGATTTTTCAGCGCAGGTGAAATGGTGACCCGGCTTGACGTCTGACTCAGCAGACGATTCAAGCGCTGAATTTCACGCAGATAGTTTCCGATGACCTGCGAGCGCTGCTCGGTCAGCGTATTCAACACCGTATCCGGCCCGACATTTGGATTGCCGTCCATATCACCGCCAACCCAGGAACCGAAGCGTAAGATAGACGGCAAATCGTCC
>JBCCHH010000258.1:0-3558 GCA_039028855.1 Pseudomonadota bacterium
GCTCGGCGGAATAAGTCGTCCGCGCTGATTGCAATCAGCGCTGAATGATCGTTTGCGGATCGAGAGGGCTCGGCTTTCGGTCCGGGGCCGGCCTTGATTGGTCGGCCTTTTTTTGTGCGCTAGAACGTGTATAGTGACTGGGTCATCGTGCATTTGCATTTTCGCTCGATTGACTGGATTCGCTTCCGATAAGCTTCAGGAAATAGTTTGAGTTATCAAGTACTTGCCCGTAAGTGGCGGCCGCGTGATTTTTCCGGCCTGGTCGGTCAGCAGCATGTGGTGCAGGCACTGTCGAACGGCCTCGATCAGGGTCGATTGCATCATGCTTTTTTGTTTACCGGTACACGCGGCGTCGGCAAAACCACGATCGCGCGCATTCTGGCCAAGTCCTTGAACTGCGTGGAAGGTGTATCGTCTACGCCCTGTGGTGTGTGTGAGCATTGTGTGGCGATTGACGAGGGCCGGTTTGTCGATCTGCTCGAAATTGATGCGGCTTCTCGTACCAAGGTCGACGATACCCGCGAAATTCTCGATAACGTGCAGTATGCGCCGGCGCGGGGGCGCTTCAAGGTGTATTTGATTGACGAGGTGCACATGCTGTCCACGCACAGCTTCAACGCGTTGTTGAAAACGCTCGAAGAGCCGCCCGAGCATGTGAAATTTGTGCTGGCGACGACCGATCCGCAGAAAATTCCGGTTACGATTCTGTCGCGCTGCATGCAGTTCAATCTGCGCCGGCTCGCGGTGGATGAAATCAGCGGTCAGCTTGAACATATTCTGAAGCAAGAATCCGTCGAGTTCGAGCCCGCTGCGCTGGGGCTATTGGCCCGGGCTGCCGATGGCAGCATGCGCGATGGTTTGAGCCTGCTCGATCAGGCACTGGCGGCCGGCAATGGCGGGCTTCAGGCCGAATCGGTCGAGGCCATGCTCGGCACGGTCGAACAACGCCATCTGCACGATATTCTCGATGCGCTCATTGCGCACGATGTTTCGGCGGCTTTGAATGCAGTCGAGCAGGTATTCAGTCTGGCGCGTGATTTGTCTGTCTTGTTGAACGATCTGGCTGAAACATTGCATCGCATTGCGTTGATTCAGCAGGTGCCGGATTATCGCGACGACAGCCGCACCGATTGGGATCAGTTGCTTAACTTTGCCGGTCAGCTTGATCCGCAGGATATCCAGTTGTTTTATCAGATTGTGGTCAGCGGTCGTCGCGATTTAAGCCTTGCGCCTTCGCCGCGCAGCGGCTGTGAAATGACGTTGCTACGGCTGTTTGCTTTTCAGCCCGGTAATGATGAGACAAACATGCCGATCAGCTCGTCCACCTCTGCTCAGGCCGATCCTGGTTCGCAAGCATCATCGCCTTCTGCCGTGCGTGAGCCCGTTCCATCGCAAGAAGTGTTGCAGCCTCCACCAGCACAGCAGAATTTACAGAGCACGCAAACGCTGGCCTCGCCGATGACGGGCGTGGCTGAGCTGTCTGATGTCATTTCGCCTGAACACTGGCCGAAACTGATACAGCAACTGCCACTAAGCAGCCCGGTACAAACGGTGGCCAGTATGCTGGCATTAACACAGGTCGCTGATGATCGGCTCGAATTCGAAATCGATGCCGATAACCTGGCGCTGGTTACCGATCGTTTCAAAGCCAGTCTGTCGACCGCGCTGGAGCAGCATTTTGGCAGCCCGCGTCGGTTGCTAGTTCGCGCTTCCGATTCAATTGATCTTGTTACGCCGGCAACGTTGAATCAGGCTGCACGTACTAAGAAGCAGCTCGATGCCCAATCGGCCGTGGCCGCCGATCCGATCGTACGACGACTGGTCGACACCTTCGATGCTGAAATTTTGCAAGAATCGATTCGCCCAGCTGAGTAAGGCTCATCGCCCCACCTGAATGTCGTGAACAGTCACTGAGCGGTTGACTCACACAAGCAGCGCTATGATCAATACACTATGCAACGCGCCTTCATGAGCGTGGTTTGGATTGCCAAGGAGTTTTTGATGAAAGGAAATATTGCACAGCTAATGCAGCAGGCGCAAAAAATGCAGCAGAATCTGCAGCGCGCCCAGGCCGAACTCGCAGATCTGGAGGTTACCGGCAAGGCGGGTGGCGGGCTGGTCGAGGTCACCATGAGCGGTCACCATGCGGTCAAAAGCGTGAAGATTAACCCGAGCACGACCGATGATATACCGATGCTTGAAGATCTGATTGCAGCAGCCATCAATGATGCGGTTAATCGCATTCAGCAACACAATCAGGAAAAAATGTCTGGGCTTGCCGGCGGCATGCCGCTGCCACCAGGTTTCAACCTTCCTTGAACGGTAGTGCTTGCGGTTGTAGCAAATGCATCGCCAGTACGGTTCAGTCTGACGTTGTGCGAGAAACATGAATGATCCTTTGATCGAGCAACTGCTGCAGGCGCTGCGCTGCCTGCCAGGTGTGGGTGCGCGCACGGCTCAGCGGATGGCAGTACACCTGTTGGAACGTGATCGATCGGGTGGCGAAAAGCTGGCGCAGACGCTGGCCCACGCAATGCGCGAAATCCAGCGCTGTGAGCGCTGTCGTAATTTTACTTCGCATACGATCTGCACCATCTGTCAAAGCGCGAAGCGTTCGAATCAACAGCTTTGTATTGTCGAAGCGCCGGCCGACGTGCTGGCTATCGAGCAAGCAACCGGCTTCAACGGTTTGTATTTTGTCTTGCTTGGACGTCTTTCGCCGCTGGATGGTATCGGTCCGGAACAGCTTGGCCTGGCACTGCTGGAGCAGCGTTTGCGTGATGAACCGATTGAGGAGGTGATCGTCGCAACCAATTCCACCGTGGAAGGCGAGGCCACTGCACACTACATCGCCTCGCTGGCCGATCGTTACAGTATCCGCATGTCACGTCTGGCCCAGGGTGTGCCGTTAGGAGGCGAACTTGAGCATACCGATTCATCCACTCTGGCGCATGCATTTGCGGCAAGACAAAGTCTGAGTAATCACGACTAGCGTATGGTGCCTGATAGCGACTAAGCAAGGCGGCTATGAAACAGAATTCAGCTTTTTTGCTTTTCTCGCATTTTGAGAATGCGGCCTGTTTTAATAGGCTCAACATCAAAGTCTGGAGCAAAGAATGCAAAGCACAAACCAAGCGATTCGCCGGCCGCTGCGCGACCAGATGATCGGTAAATGTATCAGCGGTGTGATTGCACGGCCGGGAAGGGACGGCGAACCGCCGACCGTGATGATGATGCAGTTTGACGATGGCAGCGTACTGGAATTTGTGTCACCGCGTAGTGATCGCGTGCTGAAACAAGCAGTGCAGCGCACCCGCTATGGCGCTCATTCGGTGCCAGGCCAACTTGCGTTTGCAGACATCTAATCGGTCATTGCTGCGCTTAGAAAATTATCCACAAAATCTGTGGATAAGTATGTGGAAAAAGGTGCTTCGGACGCGATACTGCGTTCGGCGTACCGCATTGGACAAAAATTGATCAATGCATAAATAATCAATTAAATCATATAGTTAAGAAACCATTATTGCCTTTAACAAGAAGAAAGTTTGGTAAAGAAAC
>JBCCHH010000259.1:0-3547 GCA_039028855.1 Pseudomonadota bacterium
CATTTTCAGTGATGCTGAGGCACGATCCAGGCTGGAAAACATTCTGCATCCTCTGATCAGGCAACAGGCGCGTGATCAACTGGCGGCGGTCACAGCACCATATGCGATTCTAGTCGTGCCGCTATTGGTCGAAAGCGGTGTATTCAACGATGCGGATCGTGTCGTAGTCGTAGATGTGCCTGAAGATGTGCAAATGCAGCGTCTGATGCGACGCGACGGTCTGAGCGAGGTAGAAGCGAAACGTGCGCTACACGCTCAGGCCAGTCGTCAGCAACGGCTCGAAAAAGCCGATGATGTGCTGCTCAACACGGGCTCGATGGAGGCATTGCAGCAATCCGTTGCCGAATTGCACGGCCATTATCTGGTTCAGGCCGAAGCGGGAAACTGACAGCAGCGCCGATCAGACGTGCTGCCCAAAATCCGGTCACTGATTACGGCCCGGTTTGATTTTTTGCCGACCGGCCGCATGTAGACATCAAATACGCCCACGATTCGCGCGAAAAATAACGCCTGATGTGGGATAATCGCTCGGTTATACGTAGCGCTAATTTTGGCAGCCGCCTGGTGATGCATGAATCGGGCAGCATTTTGAACCGGAGAGTTTGTTCATGTTGAATTTCTTGCACGATTGGATCATACCCAGCGCAGTAGCGCAGTCTGCGGCTCAGCCTGCAGCCAATCCGATGGGCTCGATCATTATGTTCGTGGTGATCATTGCCATCTTCTGGCTGCTCATCATCCGCCCGCAGATGAAGCGCAACAAACAGCATCGCGAACTGGTCGGCGCTTTAGCGGTTGGCGATGAAGTGGTCACGGCCGGTGGACTGTTGGGTCGCATCACGGAGGTTGGCGACAGTTTCCTGAACGTGGAATTGGCCGATGGCGTGACGGTCAAACTGCAGAAGCAGTCGGTTGCTCAGGTGGTGCCCAAGGGTACGATTAAGTCTGCTAGCTAAATAAAAATATCCAGCCGGCGGCTGCCGGACTGCTGTTTGAACAAGGTTTTAATAAGATGAATCGTTATCCCGCCTGGAAATATGTACTGCTGATTATCGTGCTGGTCCTCGGCGCTGTGTATGCGCTGCCGAATCTGTTTACCGACGATCCGGCCGTGCAGGTGTCGTCGGCCCGTGGCTTTGAGCTTGACCCTGCCATTACTGGCGTTATTGAGGATGCGCTTGAACGTGAGAGTATGACGCATGAGGGTATCGAGTTCATGCCTGAGCGTCTGCTGGTCCGTTTTGGCAATCCTGATCAACAGCAGCGCGCTGCGGATTTACTCGGCGAGGAGCTTGGCGATGCCTATGTAGTTGCACTTAATCTGGCTCCCGACACGCCCGGTTGGCTGCGCGCGCTCGGCGCTGAGCCTATGGTACTGGGTTTGGATCTGCAGGGTGGCGTTCACTTTTTGATGCAGGTCGATATGGAAACCGCGCGCCGCGGTCAGCTCGATCGCTTTGTCGACAGCATGCAGAACTTTCTGCGTGATGAGCGCATCCGGTATCGCACCGTGCGCAGCGACGGCAACCAGATTCTGGCCGAATTGCGTACCGAACAAGATCGTGAAGAAGCGCTGACCATTTTCACCCGTGAGCTACCCGAATTGGTACTGGAAACTGCTGAGGCGAACGAAACCTTTAATATCACCGCGACGGTGCTTCCGGAAGTGCTGACTGAATTACAGCAGACCGCGCTGCAGCAAAATATCACCACGTTACGAACGCGCGTAAACGAGTTGGGTGTAGCAGAACCGATTATCCAACAGCAGGGTGCCGATCGTATCGTGGTGCAACTGCCGGGTGTGCAGGACCCAACTGAAGCCAAGCGCATTCTGGGTGCGACCGCCACGCTCGAATATCGCGCCGTGGATGAACAGAACGACCCGTTTGAAGCGCAGCGAACGGGCCGGATTCCGCCCACGTCAAAAATGTATGCCGATCGCGAGGGTAATCCGATTCTGTTGTCGCGTCAGCTCATTGCCTCGGGCGATCAGCTCACCAACGCAACGGCGAGTTTTGATCAGAACGACGGCTCGCCGAGTGTAGTGGTTAATCTTGATCCACAGGGCGCGCGCTCGATGCTCGATTTCACTAATGAAAACGTCGGCAACCGCATGGCGGTTGTGTTTCTCGAGCAGCGGCCCGAAACGCGTATGGTCGATGGCGTCGAAGTGCGCGAGACGCGCCGGGTTGAGGAAGTGATCTCCGTTGCGGTAGTCCGTGAACCATTCGGTCGTACATTCCAGACCACGGGCCTGGATTCTTCGCGCGAAGCCGCGCAGCTTGCATTGTTGCTGCGCGCGGGCGCGCTGGCCGCACCGGTCGAAATTATCGAAGAACGCACCGTTGGCCCAAGCCTGGGTCAGGACAATATCGACCAGGGCTTCCAATCGGTCATTATCGGTTTTGTGCTCGTGCTGGTGCTGATGGCGGTCTACTACAAAGTGTTCGGCCTGGTTGCGAATATTGCGCTGACCGCCAATCTGATCCTGATCGTCTCGCTATTGTCGATGTTGGGTGCGACCTTAACGCTGCCGGGTATTGCCGGTATCGTGCTGACGGTGGGTATGGCAGTCGACGCCAACGTACTGATCTTCGAGCGCATACGCGAGGAACTCAGGCTCGGTAATACGCCACAAGCCGCGATTCGTTCGGGCTACGGCAAGGCGCTCTCGACCATTGCCGACGCCAACGTCACCACCCTGATTGCGGCGATGGTGCTGTTCATGTTCGGTACCGGTCCGGTCAAGGGTTTCG
The DNA here is from genome assembly GCA_039028855.1 of Pseudomonadota bacterium. GTDB lineage: Bacteria > Pseudomonadota > Gammaproteobacteria > Xanthomonadales > Wenzhouxiangellaceae. The sequence continues at coordinate 2,757 of JBCCHH010000259.1, forward strand.
CCGTGACGCTGTCGCTCGGTATTGTGACCTCGATGTTCACGGCCATTCTGGGCACGCGGGCCATCATCAACCTGATTTACGGAGGCCGCAAGCGCGTTCAGAAACTGGCCATTTAAGCCCGTCGAGCTGAATCGCAACCGGATATCACTATGGATATTATCAAAACCAATACACAAATCGACTTCATGGCCCGGCGCAAAATTGCGCTGGTGATTTCTGCCATATTGATTGTGCTGAGTATCTTCTCGCTGACTACGCGCGGCATCAATTTCGGTCTCGACTTTACCGGTGGTACGCTGATTGAAGTGTCTTACCCCGAAGCGCCTGATCTGGCGAATGTGCGCGATGCCTTAACCGAGGCAGGTTATATCGGCTTTACCGTACAAACCTTCGGCAGCGCGCGCGATATCGTCGCGCGCATTCCGGCCGATGCTGCGGCCGAGGAAGGCGCTGATATCAGCGAAGCAGTGCTGGACGCCATGGAGACCGTAGACGCTGGCATGGAAATGCGACGGGTCGAGTTTGTCGGTCCGCAGATCGGTGAAGAGCTGGCCGAACAGGGTGGTTTGGCGCTGCTGTATGCGCTGTTTGGCATTCTGCTGTATGTCTCGTTCCGCTTTCAGTGGCGCTTCGCCGTCGGCGCGGTGCTGGCCTTGATTCATGACGTGTTGATCGTAGTCGGGCTGATCTCATTGTTCCAGATGGAATTTGATTTGACCGTCGTGGCTGCGATCCTGGCCGTGATCGGCTATTCGCTCAACGATACGATCGTGGTATATGACCGATTGCGC
>JBCCHH010000260.1:0-3542 GCA_039028855.1 Pseudomonadota bacterium
GCTTCGCCCGCAGTGGTATCGCGCACTGAGCTGGAACGCCATGTGTGGGGTGAAGAGCTACCGGATAGCGATAGTTTGCGTGTGCATATCCACAGTCTGCGCGCAGCGATTGACAGGCCCTTTGACCATGCCATGATTCGCACGCGTCACGGTATCGGATATTGCCTGACTGAGCCGGAGTCGGAGCCGGATGCAGTATCGTCGCCGGCTTAAAAGCCGGATCATCTTTTCATTTTTGGTGTTTGGCACGCTGCTTAGTGTGCTGTTTGCCGTGGCCGCAGTGTTCTTGCAGCAGTGGCTTGAAGACGCTTTGATTGCGCGTACGCTGGAGCAGGAGCTCGACCAATATCTGACCGAACTGCGTGCCGACCCGTCGCTGGTTGAGCCGTTTTATTCGCGCATCCAAGGCTATGTGACCCGACCGGGCCGGGCCGAAATTGTGCCAGCGCCTTTCCGCGAGCTGCCGACCGGAGTGCATGACGTGAGCAGTAACGGCGGCGCCTATAAAGCGGCGGTGCGCAAGGACGACGATGTCTGGGCGTTTCTGACCTATGACGTGTCCGACAATCGTGAACTGGCGCGAAGATTACTTATTGCGCTGATTGGTGCGGTCGTCTTGTTCTCAGTCTTGTCGCTGGCTTTGGGCATTTGGTCAGCCGGGCGCGTCATGTCGCCGGTCAGTCATCTGGCTCGAAGGCTCGATGAGTTAGAGGGCAGTCAGGAGTATCCGGGTCTGGCCCAGCATTTTGCTGATGATGAGGTCGGTCAACTGGCCGCTGCGCTTGATGAGCACGCCCACAGGCTCAGCGAGCTGGTTGAGCGCGACAAAGCGTTTAATGCGGATGTGTCACATGAGCTGCGCACGCCGCTGGCCGTGATTTCCGGTGCGACCGAATTGCTGTTAGCGCAAAAAGACCTGCCTGACCGGGTGCGCGAGCGTTTGCTGCGCATCGCCAGGGCGGCTCGCCAGTCGACCGATACGACCACCGCCTTGCTGCATCTGGTAAGGGCCGAGCGGGGTTCGGCCGGTTCAGCCTCAGCCCAGGATATTGGCCAGATCGCCGAGCAGTTGGTCAGCAACTATCGCCCGCTGATCGAAGGCCGGCCGGTTGAACTTGAAGTCGAGCATCGCTCGAACATCAGCGTGATTGCTCCCGAAGCGGTTATTGCCGTTACGCTCGGCAATCTGCTGGGTAATGCCGTGCGCTACACGACTGAGGGGCGCGTGGTGATCGAAATAGACTCCGGCGAGGTGCGCATCGTCGATACCGGTCCGGGCATCGCAGCCGAAGAGTTGCCGCATGTATTTGATCGACATTTTCGTGGTCGCGATGCCGGCGGTAAGGGGTCCGGGCTGGGGCTTTCGATCGTGCGTCGGCTATGTGATCTTTATGGTTGGCGTATCCGGTTTACCAATCGCGACGATGTTCAGGGATTGATCGTCTCGGTCGCGTTTTATCCGGATCGTGACGCACTGTCGGAAGACTGAAAGCCGCATACGCTGCTTGCCCCGCGGCAGCGCACGACTGCAGTTGGCATAATAGGGCCTGATTTACTAGCAACGTACCGCTGATGGCCATTATTCACTGCCCGTCCTGTAACCGACGTATTTCTTCATTGGCCAAGTCGTGTCCATACTGTCATGCGCCGATTGGTGAATTGAATCAGGAAGAACGGGAGCGCTTGATCTTGCGGCGCTGGCGCACACGACTGTATCGAGCACGTAATGTGACCTACCTTGCGATGACGCTGGTTGTTATTGGCATGCTGTGGTGGTGGCTGGCACCACCGTCCGGACTGGCCTTACCAGCACCGCTAGCCGCAGCATTTCTTCTCGGTTTAGGTCTGGTGCTGTATCTGGCGGGTTGGTGCTGGCTATTGTGGTTGCGCCTGTCGCGAAACCGATAGTTCCGCCTGACCGAGAACGGCACTTTCGGCGCGTACCGATTATTTGATTCGGCGCACGTTGGTACGTTTGTTATAGCCTTCTACCTGCAGCGTCCAGTTACCGAGAAAGCCGGGCCGAATCGTAACTATGGGGTTTTCCATCTGGCGGGTGCTGTAGCGGTCGTTACCGGTTTGTTCCCAGACCATGCCATTGGCCAGCACAAACTCGGTATCGCCATCCCAACCACTGAAGCTTCCGACAATGGTTGAGCTGAAGGTCTCCTCCGGCATCAGGCGGATGTCCATTAATGCAGGGTTCTGCGCTTGCTGAAGGGCAATTTGCTCATGCTCGGCCAGCGAGCGTTGACGGACCCACTCATTGAGTGCAGCCAGCTCCTCATCGGTCAGTTTGTGCAGTCCGGCTGCGGTAAATTCACGGCCCGTCATGCGTTCCTCAAACGATGAGAACGCGTCGCTTGATTGAGCGTAGGTATTGGCCGCACTGAACAAGTATGCCAATGCAAAAAGTGGGAAAGTCAGTTTTTTCAAAACAGCAACCTGTGCGAAGTCAGTTCAATCTAGCAATGTATTCTACAGATCGTGCTTGTAGCGCACGTAGGGAATGCGGCCATAGATGCTGTCGATGGAGTTTTCCATTGCCGCATCGCCAATGCTGGCAGCATCCGGTCGTGCATTGAGCACGTTCGATACTCCGACGCTGATGGACGAGTTGATCGGCGCGCGCCAGGAAAATTCGATGTCAAACGAATTAAAGCCCTCGCCGCTGACTTCCGGGCCAAACCAGTACGGCAGCTCGCGATACTGGCCGACCAGATCAGCGCTGAACTGGTTTTTACGCCAGCCAAGCCCCAACTGACCGGCAGTCTGATATTGACTTTGCAGTGCATACAGTCCGCCTGCGAAGATATTGTACAAACCTGCGTCCAGCAGACCGTTGCCGAAGGCAAACGAATCGGGCGTACGGCGGTAACGCGAAAGCTCCAGGTCCAGCATCAGATCGCCAATGCGGCCGACCTGCAGGCCAAAGCTTAGATTCATGCTCAGGCCGTCGACCTCATCCACCATATCTGCTGAATCGATAACCGGCCCAACTGCGGGTAGATTGATTGGCATACCGCCCAGCGCTGATTCCGAGGCCATCGATTGCTGGCCAGTAAATGCACCCAGCCCAAGCTGCAGCCCAGGCGCGGCCATCCAGCGGCCCTCAATTTGAACCAGATTAATCGCGTCGCTTGGAGTGGGCTGGTCGACAAAGCGGCAGTTTTCGACCAGAAAAGACTCCAGCGTACGCGATGCGCTGCTGCATTGAATATGAGCCAGGCTGGCCGTATTCATCTGCCAGGTTTCGAGCGACCATGAAACCGTTGGCGTGGTGTTGTCGAGATCACGGCCGTTTATTTCAGAGTAGGGCATCAGAGAAAATGATTCGGCACTACCGGTTTCGCCGAGCGCGACGGCAAGTCGCGGACGCTGGGTTTGCAGCCCTTCGGAATTGCCCAGCAATGCGTCGAGGACAAGGCCCGCGGGCGGTCTGGCTACGACGTCAGGATGAATCGTTTGAATAGAATTCGCCGTTTCAGTGCAGAGATCCGCCGGAGAAGTATCGGCACGACAAAGATCTGGACCGGTGTCAA
>JBCCHH010000261.1:0-3542 GCA_039028855.1 Pseudomonadota bacterium
CAAGCAGCAATAGCAACAACAGAACGGGATCGGACTCGCCAGACAGCGGGCCGGGTTCATCGGTCAGCGCCGTGCCGATCAGTATGGCCAGCACAGCAAACTTTACAACAATCAGCAGGCTCTCAAACAGCGCTGCCGCAGCCATGACCGGCATCATCCAGCGCGGCGCCTGCTTTCTCAGCCAGCGTTTAACCAGTGTGTTATCAGCCCGGTCAGGCTGAGTATGATCAGTTGCAAGCGACAGCCCAGCCGCATCGGCTTCAGTGGTCGTAGGCACCCGCCCGGACCTTTCCGCGGAACACCCAGTAGTTGAACGCGGTATACATCAGGATGATCGGAATCAGAAACAGCACGCCGAGCAGCAGGAATAACTGGCTACCCGGATCGGACGCCGCATCCCAGAAGGTGTAGTTGGGCGGGACCGCATACGGCCACATCGAGATCAGCAGACCGATATAGAACAGCGCGAACAGCAACATCGAGCCGATAAACGGCGTCGCCTGATGATGCAGGCGCAGCGCACGCCAGACCCAGAACGTAACCAGCGTGGTCAACAGCGGAAAGACCCACAGCCAGTCGATGCCGCCCATCCAGGTATCCATCACGTGCGGCTTCGACAGCGGCGTCCACAGGCTGACGACGACGAAAAACGCGAATACGCCGATCAGCAAACGCTGGCTCATGCGGTTGGCCCAGCGTTGGGTATGGCCCTCGGTTTTCATCACGGTCCAGGTTGCGCCAAGCAGCGCATAGCCCACGACGACACCAAGCCCGGTCATGATTGTAAACAGCGAAAGCCAGTCGAACGCGCCGCCGGCATATTGACGATCGACTACTTCAAAGCCCTGGATGTACGCACCCACCACCGCACCCTGGGCGAACGCGGCAACCGTCGAACCAATCGAGAACGAACGATCCCACCAGCGCCGGCCCTTACTCGACTTGAAACGAAACTCAAACGCAATGCCGCGAAAGATCAAACCGGCCAGCAGCAGGAATACGCCGAGATACAAAGCCGGCAGAAACACGGCATACACCAGCGGAAACGCAGCCAGCAGGCCTGCACCGGCCAGAATCAGCCAGGTTTCGTTACCGTCCCACACGGGCGCGACCGACATCATCATCAAATCGCGCGATTCATCATCGGGCGCAAACGGAAACAGAATGCCGACGCCCAGATCGAAACCGTCCATCAGCACATACATAAACATGCCGAGCCCGATGATGCCGATCCAGATCAGCGTTAGATCAACTACTTCCATCAACTACACCCCCGCTAAGCGCACATTGTCATCGCCCGGCGCATGCGCGGCCGACAGCGGTCGTTTCGGACCGCCTGGCACCGAATCCGCCGTTTCCTCGATCGGGTCGGGGCCGCCCATCACCACCTTGCGCAGGTAGTAAATGCCGGAACCGAATACAACCGCATACACCGCGATATAGCCGATCAAGGTCGTCAGTGCCATCCAGCCCGTCAACGACGGCGTGATCGCATCCGAAACGCGCAGCAGCCCGTACACCATCCACGGCTGGCGACCGATCTCAGTGACAAACCAGCCAGCCAATACAGCCACAAAGGGTAATGGGATCATCCAGCTCATCACACGCAGCAGTATTCGCGACTCAAACAACTTGCCGCGCATGAGCTGGACTGCTGCAACTAGCGACACTGCAATAAACATCAAACCCAACCCAACCATGACACGGAAGCTCCAGAACACAATACCGACCGGCGGGCGGTCTTCAGCCGGCACCGACTTCAGTCCGGTCACTTCACCCTCGAGGCTGTGGGTCAGAATCAGGCTGCCGAGATACGGAATCGCAATTTCAAAGTGATTTTGTTCCGCCTCCGCATCGGGAATCGCAAACAGCACCAGCGGCGCACCGGATTTGGTCTCCCAATGCCCCTCCATCGCAGCCACTTTAACCGGCTGATGTTCAAACGTATTCAAGCCATGCAGGTCACCCATGACGAGCTGCAGCGGCGTGGCGATCGCCAGCATGATGACGGTGATCTTGAGCGCCTTCCTGCTGGTCTGCGGGTTGCGTCCGGACAATAAATACCAGGCGCTGACACCCGCCACGACAATGCCGCCGGTAATAAACGAAGCCAGCGCCATATGGGCAAAACGATACGGCAGCGAAGGATTGAAGATCGCCTCCAGCCACGAGCGCACCTGAAACGTACCATTCACCAACTCGACACCGGCCGGTGTATGAAACCAGCTATTCGCGGACAGGATCCAGAATGAGGAAATAAACGTACCCAGTGCGACCATACAGGCGGCAAACAGATGCGCGCCTCTAGGCACCTTGTCACGGCCAAACAGCAGCACGCCCAAAAACGTAGCTTCAAGGAAGAATGCCGTGACCACCTCATAACTCAGCACAGGACCGAGAAAGTTCGCCGCAGAGAGCGAAAATGCGCTCCAGTTGGTACCGAACTGAAACGCCATGACGATACCCGACACCACGCCCATGCCGAACACTACCGCAAACACGCGAATCCAGAACTTGGACAGCTTTTCATACACCGGATTAGCGGTGCGATAGTTCAGAAATTCGAGCAGCGCAATCCACGAAGCCAGGCCAATCGTGAATACCGGGAAAATGGCGTGAAAAGAAACCACAAACGCAAATTGAATGCGCGACAACAACAGCGGATCAAGCTCCATAACTGGCCTCTCCAGTCGTAATGATTCAGGTCGTTTTCAAGCCCGTTAATTATCGCTTTTTCCGGCGTCTCAAGTGTGAATTCCGCGACAAAAATTGAACGAAATATCGCTGTTTCGGCGCCATGGATTTCGGACCGAACAGGCGCATCAAAGTCGGCGATACGCAGCAATCGTATGGCAGAAAAAGTGATTGATTCCACACCAGGATGTATCTGTTTTCGCAGCTGATGCGCGAAGTGTTTGATTCATCATTGAGTTTCGCTTAGGAACTTCTGAATAACTCTGCGCGGAGCGCGTTTCAGTCGGATAAGCCGCAGATCGTGTGGAGCGACGCGAGCGACAGTAGCTGTAGCTACGACCGAGCGGCGATTGTCACAACAATCGGCGCGAGATGCGGCTTGTCCGACCGCTTGCCTATAACAATTGTCTTACAGGACAGGCTTTTGCAGGGTCTCCAGCTCGTTTGAGCTCGCTTATTTGGCATGATCGAGCCGCGCTCACCCAAGTCAAGCCAAAGCCTCCCACAAAAAGCGCTGTCGCGCCTGCGCAGAATGATTCATAGGTTCCTTAGCAAACGCAATGCTTCGCAAGAAGTTCAAATCCGCTAGAATAGCGCGCTGAATGAATGTGGCTTCATGCCGAGATTCATTTGGCGGTTTTAACACCGCAATCGCATTCTCTCCGCCGGCTTTCGGGTGTCGGTGTTGCACATGCTCCTAGTCACAGTAAAACACGATTGACTAGCGCCATTGACAAGCGCTCATTATCAAGAAGCGCGCAATTGGAGGATTTATAGTGAATTTGTTTGAAACCATCCATACGACCGAGCATGAACAGGTCGTGTTCTGCAACAACAAGGATGCCGGC
>JBCCHH010000262.1:0-3542 GCA_039028855.1 Pseudomonadota bacterium
CCAGCCAGTCGGGATAACGGCCGCGGTTGACGAGTTCGATGCCGATCGTATCGGCGTTGTGATCACGCACGTGATGGGCGATGCGCTCAAGCGGCACCCACTGCTCAATCGATCCGTCGCGATCGATATAGAAATGCCCGCTGTTACCGGTAGCGGAATTTTCATACAGCACGCGCTCGCCGTAGTCGCGCGCTTCGGCCAAGTCGGGTAATTCGGTGGCATGCATAACCACGCGACGGATCTGGTCGAGCGCGCGCCGCTCCAGATTATCGACATAGCCCAACGGCCGAATAACGACATCGGCCTGCTCAAGCGCAGCATTAATGGGCTGGATGTCGGACATGGCCTAACCTTTTCAGCCCGGCCCGGTCGGATTGGCACGCTGTTCGATATCGGCCAACATCGCATCGAGCGCAGCCCGATCAAACCATCGGCCTGCACGCATTACGCCGGCAATCGCGCGCGTATGATCAATGTTTTCGAGCGGGTTGGCTTGCAGCAGCACGAGATCGGCGACGCAGCCCGGCGCTAGACAGGCATGGGCGGGTTGATCGAGAAAATGCGCGACCTTGGTTGTGCCCGTGGCCAGCGCCTCGGCCGGCGCAAGGCCTGAAGCTACCAGTAGTGCCAGTTCATGGTGGGTGGAATCACCCGGCACGTTCATGATTTGCGGTGCATCCGCACCCAGCAGCAGGCCGGCATCCGCTTCATGCAGCGCCGCAATCAACTTGCGCCGCATATCCACGAAGCGGCCTAAGTCGTCTGCTGAATGTTGCGCGCGTAGCTGTGTAATCTGGCCGGACCACTGCTGACGCAAACCATCAGGTACCCAGCGCATGGCCGGGCGCTCCATCAGTTCATCGACATTGTTAACGGCAATGTTCTCGATCAGCGTCTGAGTCGGCACGTTCCATGCACCGGCCACGTGCGTGCGCTCGGCCACGGCCTCGATGCGAGCCGAATCGAGCGCATGCGCAATCGCCATGCCGAAAAACCCCGGTTGCTGATTAGCCGCAGGATGGTCCGGCGGTACCAGCGCCTGTGCATAGCCGTCGAGATGATCAATCGTAGCCTGATTTGAGGCCAGCGCACGATCCAAACCGACCGCCAGCGACACATGCCCAGCATAGTCCATGCCCAAACCGTCGGCCGTGCGCGTCAGCGTATCAAAGGTTTCGGGCCACAGGCCTGGATGAAGTTTGAGGAAATCATAGCCCGCTTCGGACTGATTGCGCACCAGCCGGACGGCCTGCTCAACCGAAGATACGCTGTTACCATTTAACGAGGGTCCGGAAGTAATCAGACGCGGACCGGTTCGCTGGCCCGAGGCCAGCTCGGCACGCAGCGTTAAATGACCGGGTTCGCCGAGCATGCCGCGGATGGTGGTGACGCCATGCGCCAGAAACAGGTTCAGCACATCCTGAACCTGCTCGACATTCTGCGTATTCGGCACATGCGCATGCATCTCGGCCAGACCGGGTATCAGAAACAAACCCTCGGCATCAACAACGCGGGCACCGGATTCGTCGAGGGAATCAACAATTGCACCACCAGCCACCATCAACCGTTGCGGTGAGCCGACCGTGGCTGAATCAATGTCGACCAGACGCACGTTTTCGAAGATCAGCGCCTGGTCGTGTGTTTGGGCTTTGGCGGATAGGACTGATAGCAGCAGGCTGAGCAGTACGATCAGCGCTAGGAGAGGTTTTGATTGTGTCGGCATGGCGAGCTTCTGGCGATGGACGGTTCTGTCATTCATCATAGCGCTATCGCTGCTGCGGTTCTTGTTATAACGTGACGATCCGAGGTTTTGGCATTTCAGCGCTCGTCTGCTTATAGCCGATGCGATTGATCTGCTATCCCTAGAATCGGCCGATTGCAGCGCACTGAAGGAGCCAAAGTGCAAGGACCGGACGGCGAAACTGCCTTCAACTTCAATGGCTAGAAATCAACCGAGCGACGATAAGCAATCAATCCTGCAATACAAACAAAACCCGGTTTATAAGGTTACGCTTTGCGGAAAACTCATCTGACTGGCGATCTGCCTTGCCATGGCTGGTTTATCAACATCCGGCGCTGCGACCAAAGCCAGGCTGCCTCGTTCGACATTGACGGCCAGTGCCTGCATGCCGTCGGGCAGCTCGACGGTTTGCTCGCCGTCGGCCACGCGGGTGTTGGGCATATAGAACATGGTAATCGGGCCTTGGTCGGTATCAAGAACCAAATGCGCACCGCGCCCATCCGGGGTCGGGCAGTATTTGACGAAACGCAGACTAGTCATGAACTGATCATCCACGGCCAGACCGAGTGAGGAAAAAATGCGCTCCGCTTCATTCGGTATGATCATTTCGCTACGGCTGGCCAGCAGCATGATTTCAGGCCCATCGTGCGACCAATGGGCAATCAAATGCTCGGACAGGGATTCATGCGGCTGTTGTTGAATCAGATTAAACGAAGTCAGCGCCACGGCCAGGGTAACGGCGGCCGCAACGGCAAACCAGCCGGGGCGTCGCCAGCGTGTTGGCGATTCAGTATGCATGGATTGATGCAGAATGATCTGTTCGGCCAGGCCTTCGGGCGGCTTGACTTTGAACGCATCGGCCAGCAGCGCTTCGAAGCGATCGGACTCGGCGGCCGCTTCGGCAAACTCACCGTCTTGCGCGCGCGCGGCGCGCATTTCGGCGGAAGTGTCGCCCGGCTCGGTCATTAGTTTGCGTTTGAATTCCAGTAGGTTCATTTCGTTCAACTCAGTCTATGCACGTTGCTGGTGTTGCTCGCAGATTCGTCACTTTGATCCTGCAATTTCTGTTTCAGCTTTTCACGAGCGCGAAAGACGCGCGTCATGACCGCACTCTCACTTAAATCCAGTTCAGCCGCGATTTCAGCCACCGACAAACCCAATACGGTCTGCAGAATCAGCGGCTCGCGATATTTCTCATCCATGCGCAGCATTGCTTCGCGAAGCTGCTCCCGCTCAAGCCGATCATCCGGCGTTAGCGACTTATCGTCTTCGACGACCATGCCGTCGATATCGGTCAGCGGCGGCACCTTGCGCTCAAAGGTGCGTGCATATTCACGTCGCAGAATCGTAATCAGCCAGCTTTTGGCCGCATTTGGATCCTGCAGTCGATCGAGCGCTTTCCAGGCCCTTAGATACGTTTCCTGAATCAAATCGTTGGCCAGCGTCGGGTCGCGACACAGCCACACGGCAAAGCGATACAGGTCGTCCGAGTAGCGCCTGGCCAGCGCGTCGAATCGCCTTTGTCGATCGGCATCATTCATGACCGGCCAACTCCCATTTTTATTTCACGGATATACACTTTTTTAACAAATTACGGCCGTCTAATCGGGCTGATAAATCGAACCACCGGCACGCCGGAACGCTTCGGCCTGCTCCTGCATGCCGGATTCGATGGCGTCTTGCTCCGACAGGTTTCGCTCTGCGGCATAGTCGCGCACGTCCTGAGTGATTTTCATCGAGCAGAACTTAGGCCCGCACATCGAGCAGAAATGCGCAGTTTTATGCGCATCTTTGGGCATGG
>JBCCHH010000263.1:0-3541 GCA_039028855.1 Pseudomonadota bacterium
CTTGAGTTCAGTTGGGCAGGTATGCTATCAGCATGACAGGTAAAGTACGCATCATCAGCGGCAACTGGCGCGGTCGCAAACTCGATGTGCCGAATGTTCCGGGGCTGCGGCCGACCGGCGATCGCCTGCGTGAAACGCTATTCAACTGGCTGCAGGGCCGCATTGCCGGTCGTCGTTGTCTTGATCTGTTTGCCGGCACGGGTGCGCTCGGACTCGAAGCGGCCTCGAGAGGCGCGCAATCCGTAACGCTGGTCGAAATCAACCCGCAGCTCTGCGGCGCGCTGAGTGAAATCGGTCGGCACTGGCCTGATGGCAATCGGGTGCAGGTCGTGAATCAGGATGTAAGCCATTTCCTGGCTCAGACACCCGTTGAGCAGGGATTGCAGGCTTTCGACTGTGTTTTTGTCGACCCGCCGTTCGATGCCGGGCTGCAAGGGCTTTGTCTGAGGCTTCTGCAACAGAATGAATGGCTCAATCGCCAAGCCTGGGTTTATGTGGAAAGCGCAGCCGGCGATAACCACTTTGAACTGAACCGATGGCAGATTCAACGCGATAAGCGCATCGGCGAAGTTCGTATGCTGCTACTTGAGCCTGCTGCGCTGGCGCCGCTCGATCGTTAGCGCGAGTCTGGCAAGCTCCGGCCGTTTCGGCAGCAAGAAGAAACCCGATTGATTAATCCTGCAAACGATCAGTTTGGCAAAGCGGCTTGCACGTACACCGATCGCGCGGCGCAATGGCGTAGGTATACTTGAGACTGTAACTTTTCGCTGACGCCGATAAAAACTGAATTGGGATTTACTTCATGCCGCAATCTGCCGATTACGACGTTGCCATCTATCCGGGTACGTTCGATCCCATAACCAACGGTCATGCCGATCTGATTCAACGCGCCAGCCGCGTGTTTCGGCAGGTCGTGGTTGCCGTGGCAGAGAGTCCGCATAAACAGCCAAGCTTTTCGCTTGAACAGCGTATCGAGCTGGCTCGCCAGGTGCTCGACGAGGCCGATCTGGAGAATGTCGAAGTGGTCGGTTTCAGTGAGTTGCTGGCGCATTTTGTCGTTGATCGCGGGGCCGGCGTGATTCTGCGCGGGTTACGTGCGGTGTCGGATTTTGAATATGAATTCCAGCTTGCTTCAATGAATCGCCATTTGATGCAGCAGGTCGAGACCATGTTTCTGACGCCGGCCGAAGAGTACAGCTTTATCTCGTCGAGTCTGGTCAAGGAAATCGCGCGGCTCGGCGGCGATGTGTCGGAGTTTGTCGCGCCGGTTGTGGTCGAGGCGCTGCAACAACGCTATCAAACCCGTTAAAACTTTTACAACCTTATTTGTTTGGGATGTTTATGAAAAAGCCGTGGATTTCGCTCGCAGCCATTAGTCTGCTGCTCTGTACAGGTTTTTTGGCGGCCGATGGTCATGATCGTATCGAACCTGGCCGGGCCGCGATTGCCTCGGCGCATGCGTTGGCGACCGAAGCCGGTTTTGAAATTCTGAATCAGGGCGGTAATGCCTTCGACGCCGCGGTGGCAGTGTCGGCTGCACTGGCCGTGGTTGAGCCGGCTTCATCGGGTATCGGCGGCGGCGGTTTCTGGTTGATATACCGGGTCGAGGACGGTTTTTCGACCATGGTTGACGGTCGTGAGACTGCGCCGGCGGCATCCACGGTCGATATGTATCTGGATGAAAACGGCCAGTTTGTGCGCGAGCGCTCGGTTAACGGCCCGTTGGCGGCCGGTATTCCGGGCGCACCGGCCGCCTGGTTGCATATCACCGAACGCTATGGCCGGCTCAGCCTGGCTGAGAATCTGGCACCGGCGATTCGTCTGGCCATATCTGGTTTCCCGGTCGATGAGAAATACCGTCAACTATTGGGCTGGCGCAGTGAAGTGATGCTGCAGTGGCCGGAAACTGCGGCAATCTTTATGCCGGGTGGCGCAGTGCCCGATATCGGTGACGTGATTGTCCAGACCGATCTGGCGGCCACGCTGCAACGCCTGGCCGAAGATGGATTCGACGGTTTTTATGCCGGTAAAACGGCTGAACGACTGGTGCGAGGTTCGCGTGCCGAAGGCGGCATCTGGACACTGGCCGATCTGGCCGGCTATCGCGTCGCCGAGCGCGAGCCGATCACGATCCGCTATGAGAATTACCGATTGTTAACCGCACCGCCGCCTTCTTCAGGCGGTATTGCGATTGCCCAGATTCTGAATCTGATCGAGCCGTTCGACCTGCCTGAACTGGACCCGGTCGATCGTGTTCACCTGCTGGCCGAGGCAATGCGTCGCGCCTATCGTGATCGCGCCCTGTATCTGGGCGATCCAGACTTTACCGATATTCCGATCCAGCGTCTGATCAGTACCGATTATGCTGCCGGGCTGCGAGCCACGCTGCGTATGGACCGCGCGCTGCCTTCGGTACATATGGCCGATGATCCGACGATCGGCGCTGAATCGAACAATACGACGCATTTTTCGCTGATCGATGCGCATGGCAATATGGTTTCGGCAACACTGACGGTCAATCTGCCGTATGGCGCCGCATTTGCGCCGCCCGGCACCGGCGTACTGCTGAACAATGAAATGGATGATTTCGCCGCCGCGCCGGGTGCGCCGAATGCGTATGGCTTGATCGGTTTTGCCGCCAATGCGATTGAGCCCGGCAAGCGCATGCTGTCGTCGATGAGCCCGACTATCGTGCTCGGTCCGGAGCGTGTCGCGGTGCTCGGCACGCCGGGCGGTTCGCGCATCATCACGATGGTCACACTGGGCATTCTGGATTTTCTCGACGGCAACGGGCCCCAATCCTGGGTCTCGCGGCCGCGTTTTCATCATCAGTATCTGCCGGATGAAATATCGCTCGAGCCGGATACGCTGACCGAACAGCAGATCGAAGCTTTGCGCAGCCGTGGCCACGAAGTCAGCGTGCGCGAGCGACCCTGGGGCAATATGCACGGCGTAATGTGGAACAGGCTCAGCGGCAGCCTTGAAGCTGCCCATGATCCACGCTGGTCGTCAGGTGGCGCCGATGTACGTGCCGTCAATGAAGCGGAGGCCGGCCAAACGAGTCGGCAGGATTGAGCGAGTTAACCTTGTCTGTCCGGCTCTGGCGGATTGTTAACGCCGTTTTTGTTTTTCTTTATGGCTGCAGTCAGAATCAGCCGCACTGAATCTTCGAACGGCATGTCGATCGGCTCCAGCCAGTCTTTTGGGACGTAAATGGTGTAACCGGCAATCTGATAGCTGAGCGGTAGGTAAACGGCCACTTCGCCCTCGTTGCCAAACGGCAGGTCGGAGAAGTCCTCACGCGTAACAAAGCCCATGACGCCGATCTTCAGGTCCGGATGGCGCACCATCACAAGCTGATTAAAGCCGCGATCGCCGCTGTGGCCAAAATAGTCGACGAAATCCTTGGTCGCCTGAAAAATGGATTTGACCAGCGGCATCCGCGCCAGCAGCGCCTCGCTGAAATCGATCACCGTGCGGAACAGATAGACTTGACTGAGCACACCGATCAGAAACACCACGACAATGCCCGCAGTCAGGC